>DAOUTX010000061.1 GCA_030668465.1 Atribacterota bacterium
ATAACAGTTAGTTGAGGAATTAAACTATTTTCTTGATAGATTACGCTGATTCCACTTTGAAATGCCTGAGCAGGAGAATCAAACTCTACTTTTTGATTATTAAAATAGATTTCTCCGGAATCTTTCTTATAAGCTCCTACCAGCAACTTAATCAAAGTCGATTTGCCAGCCCCGTTTTCTCCTACTAAGGCATGCACCTCATCTTCATAGATATCTAAATCTATACTATCCAGAGCTTTTACTCCGGGAAAAGATTTATTCAATTTTCTTGCTCTCAATATTGATTCTTCTATTTTGTTATTCAAAACTATGTTAATAAGATATCACCTGCTAATTGTAAATTTTCATCGGGTATTTTTAATAAATCCCAGGATAAGACCATACCTTTAATGTCAGCCTCTATCACGGATCTTAAATATTTTTTTAAGATTTTATCGGTAATATTGCATAACCCGGGTATTTGTACTGCCTCTATCCCTACATATATATCTACTTTTTCCGGTAAGCTAAATTCCCTTATCTTTTGCATCTCGCTATAAATAATGTGTTCAGAAATACCATTCTTTAATAGATCATTTATTTGGGCCGGTAAGTCCACTCCTATTATTCGACTTATTTCCCGAATTAACTGGCCTTCATCTAAGGCCGGATTAATATCCAAAATAGCTCTTATAAAACAATATAATTCCAGAGGGAGGCCTGCTGGACTTGAGGTATGACAATATATCATCGGCTTTATCCAGTCACAGGTCTTTGCTAATAACTGGTAATCTTGAGAAACTAAAGGAGCTAAAGAGGGGGCAAATAAATCAACTCCTACGAGTTTACCCATTTGTTTTGCCTTATCAGCAAAGATTTTTACCACTTGATAAATATTTTGTTTACGGAAATCATAAAATTTTTCTAAATTATCTTGAATAATAATATCGGAAAACGATTGGCAAATTTGCAAATAATTTATATCAATAGTTTTAAATTTTTCAAAAACGGTTTTTGCTTGGTACCGATAGTTTTCTAGATCCTCACTATATTTATTATAAAATTTATCCAGACAAGGTTTACAAAAACAAGAAAAAAGAAGCTCAAAGCCATTGGAAGGAGAAGGAAACCGAATTCTATCTAAAAAAACGCCATCAAAACCACTTTCTTTTATTTTATTCTGATATTGGTCGAATATTCGTCTTATATGCTCTTCATCATTTGGACAAAGAAATAAAAAATCTTCCTCCCCCTTTCCTAATTTATCCCAACAACCATTTCTTCCATAACCATGTAATCTATCAAATGTTTCTACTGACTGCTCCCGTTCTACTTTAAAACCAGAGATATCAGCCAAAATTGGATACCAGAGATAAGTCTTGATTTTAAATTCTATACAAATCTTTCTAACCAAATCAAGATCTTTTTTATTGATATCTGACCATATCATCAAAGCATCTAAGTTTAAAGCTTCTTTGGCTGTTGCTAGCTTCTTTTTTAAATTATCATTTTTGTGTAAAGAATTGTTTGTGATATTATTTAAAACAATCTGTGTACCAATCCATTTTTGCTTCATTTGTTTAACTTAAATTATTTAAGTATTGCCCCCTCTTAATTAAGAATATTTTTTGTAGTTTATCTTAAATCTATCCCTTTACATCTCAGGAACAAACTTATCTACATTATCTTTAGTTACAATTATATGCTTAATCTCTACAAATAGTGGCACCTTTTCGCCTTTCAAATATTTAGCAGTAGTTTCAGCTGCTAAATAACCTTCTTCAACAATAGAAAAATATGTACTGGCAGTAACTTTTCCTTCTTTTATATAAGGAACTAATTCTTTGGCATACTCTATACCGGTAACATACACTCCAGTTACGCCTGCCTCTTCCAAGGCCATAGCTGCTGCAATAGCTCCACTCCACCACTGACAGCTTACTAAATCAACTTTTCTACCGCTTTGCAGAAATGCTTCCATGAAAGCAAGTGCGCCTACTTTAGTCCAACCCTCTATAGGTCTCTTCTCCACAATAGTCCAATTTGGATGTTTAGCTGCAACTTTCAAAAATCCCTCTTCACGCATTCTTTGACCAGCAGTTCCCGGGTTACCCTCAATAAGTACAATGCTGGCCTCTTTATCTCCCAATAGCAACTCCGCCATTTCTCCTATGACAATTCCAGTACCAATTTCAGACGTTCCGATATAAGATACAACTCCCGCATATTTCCCTTCAGGGTCTGTACCCAGGGAATTGGTAAAAGATATTAAGGGAATATTGGCATCATTGCAAAGTTTTACTGCTGGGAGTAATGCCATATTATCTGCTGCACAAAGCATAATTGCATCTACTTTTTTTACAATAAAGTTTTCTACCTGAGAAAGTTGCTTCCCGGCATCCCATTCGGCATCTGCATAAATGATATCTAAATCATAATCTTCGGCTGCTTTGTCAATTCCTCTGCGCATAACGCTAAAAAACTCTACAGTTCCCGGTAGTAATACTGCTACCTCATTTTTCTTTTGAGCAAACGAAACAGAAAAACTTGTTAAAACTAAGCCTATCATTAATACTATCAAAACAAATAATTTAAAATACTTTTTCATTTTAAAAATCCTCCTTAAAATTTTATTAGATCACGATGTTTTTAAAGTAAATAATATTTATTTTTTATACGCTTCACCGCCTTTTTAATTTATTCCTTGGTTCGCTCGAATTCACTATGTTGCAATTGCTGTTTTAAAATTATAAATTATTTCTTTTTTATTTATCGATAAGCATTAATCCTTTCTTTTTTAAAGGCTCAAACACCTTTACTGCTGCTCCAATTAAAACTCCATCTTCTCCTAATTTAGAAAATTCTATCTTAGGAACAAAGGGGATTATTTTTCTGATATTCATCTTCATTTCCTCTAAAAATCTTGGTGGTAAAATAGAAATTCCCCCTCCGATTATTACTAATTCCGGATCAAGTACGCAGGATATATTTCCAATACCATAAGCAAGAAACTTTAATGCTTCTTTTACAATTCCCAGGGCAACACTATCTCCCTCGGCAGCCATTTTAAAGACATCAATAACTCTAATGTTCTTTCCCGTCTTTTCTTTCGTCTTCTCTACAATAATTTTATAGCTGGCTAATTTTTCTAAACAACCGTAATCTCTACTATTTTTAGGGGCATACTTGGGATCAATTAATAGATATCCTGCTTCGCCGGCGGCGTTATTAGCTCCTTTATAAAGTTTTCTATTAATTATAATACCCACGCCTATTCCAGTTCTTTCTCCCACAAAAACAAAGTTGTTAATTTTTTGGGCTATCCCCTTAGTCTTCTCTCCCAAAGCCATCAGATTAACATCGTTTTCAAGAGCAATTGGTATTCCAATTTCTTTAAATTTCAAATCCTCCAAAGATATTTCCCAATTTAAATAAGGCGCTACAGTTACTTTTTCTAATTTAAGGTCTATAATCCCTGGTATACCAATACATATACTCAATATTTTTTCTTTTGAAATATTTATCTCTTTTATAAAATCTTTTAATATAACACTAAGAGAATTTTTTAATTTTTGACTATTTAAAGACTCTATCTTCGGTACAAACTTCTCGTTAACAATATTGTAAGATAAATCCACCAAGGCTACCCTTATTCCATTTTCTCCTCCTAAGTCTACTGCAATCATATAAGCTGCCTCTGAATTTATTTTTAATAATATTGGCTTTTTCCCACCTGAAGAATCTCCCTTTCCAATTTCCTGAACTATATCTCTTTCAATTAAATCCTTTACAATAGCAGAGACGGTGGGAGGGGTTAACCCTACTATCTTACCAACATCTGCTCTTGAAATTGAACCATTTTTCTCAATAGTACTTAAAACTAAACCTTTATTTATATTTCTTATTTCCACTTAATTTTTTTCCTTTTTAATTTTTTAAATAGAAAGCAGGTTCTCCTTATAATGCTTTTTATTGTGTTTTTATATTAACTTTGTTCTTAAATATTCTTTCTTTATTAACTTTACTAACTAAGTATATAATAAAATATTTCTCATCTGATGTCAAATTTATTTATAAAATGGATTCCTACTACTGTTTTCGCGGAAACAATCTACAATATTTATTAAATCTAAGAACTTACACCTTTTGTTATTCCTCTTTTCTTTAGGTAATTCCCGCTCCTCTTATATCATTCCTTATATTCTAATCCTTACCCTTATCCGCTTCCAATCGGGTTTCCCATAGTCAAAAAATGATTTGAAATTGTCTTTTAACCATTCATAGTAATCATCTTCAAGCTTCTGTAATATTGTATCTTCTACTCCAACTTTTTCCATTATCCAACCTATCTACTTTTAGGACTAAAGAAAAAGTTTGACTTTTAAAACTTTTAATTTTTAGAGAAAAGTGATAAAATTGCAATAATATCTTTTTTGACAAAGGATAGCAAATGAAAAAAATAGTCGTTCAAAAATATGGCGGTAGCTCTCTTTCAACCATTGGTAAAGTGAAGAAAATCGCTAAAAAAATTGTTGCCCGCTTTAAAGAAGGAAATCAAATCGTCGTTGTTGTATCAGCTATGGGTAATGAAACAAACCGGTTACTTAAATTGGCTTACCGGATTAGCCCTTCACCGGATAAACGCGAATTAGACATGTTGACTTCAACCGGTGAACAAGTCTCCATTGCCCTTCTGGCTATGGCAATTCATATATTGGGGAATGAGGCGATTTCATTTACCGCAAGACATGCCGGAATTTTAACCGACGGGAAATATACCAGGGCAAGATTAATAAAAATCGACAGCCAAAAAATTGAAAAAGCTTTGAATTTAGGTAAAATAGTAATTGTAGCCGGATTTCAGGGAATTAACCACCATGATGAAGTGACTACTTTGGGGCGCGGCGGCTCGGATTTAAGCGCAGTTGCCCTTGCTGTCCAATTAAAAGCGGACTTGTGTGAAATTTATACGGATGTGGATGGTGTATATACCGCTAATCCAAAACTTATTTCCGAAGCCCAAAGAATCCCCAGGATTTCTTATGATGAAATGTCAGAAATGGCAGCCCTGGGTGCCCAGGTGATGCATCATCGGGCGATTGATTTAGCACGTAAATATCACCTTCCGATTATAGTGAAATCAACCTTTGGTTCGAGTAAAGGTACCATGATAACCAAGGAGGTTCCCATGCTGGAAAATGTTATAGTTCGGGGAGTAACCTATCAAAAAAATGTGGCAAGAATTACCCTTCAGGGGGTGAAAAAAAATACCGATCTTGCCTGCCGGTTATTTGAAGATTTAGCCAAAGAAAACATTGTCATTGATTCGATTGTTCAGGACCTTTATAATCAAGACACTGTCACTGTTTCTTTTATTGTTACAGAAGAAGATTTCATGCCTTCTTTAAAAATTACCAAAGAAATAGCAGGGAAAATTGGGGTTCAAAAAATTCATACTGATTGCAATTTAGCAAAGGTCTCCATCGTGGGTGACAGCATAGCAAAGGAATCCGGCATTGCCTCAAGAATGTTCCGTGCTTTATCCCGGGCGGGTATTCACATGGAAACCATTAACACCTCAAGAATTCGAATATCCTGCTTAATCAAGCTATCCCAATTAGATCAAGCGGTCAAAGCCCTCCATGATGAATTCGAATTAAGTAAGATCAAAAAAGAGATATAAAAAAGAACTTCAGTTTTATTGCTAAAGGATTATAATTTAGGGACTCTTCCTATAGGATTCATTCAGAACTGTTTTTACAAATAGTTACAATAGAAAAGTGCATTATAAATTATTTTATATAAATGAAAGTTGTTCTCAATATTGACAAAAATATAACTCTATCTTCATATTATCTTTCTCTTTTATAAATGGGGATAAAACCTATTTATTTATATTAATAAAACCATCAACAGAACCATCCATGACATCTTCGTTTCTTTTTGTCATTCCTGCGAAGCAGGGAATCTATTTCTTTCTGTCACTGGAGTGATTGCAGAAAATGTGGCAATCTCATTACTCCTTCTGTTATTCCTCTTTTCTTTAGGCAATTTCAACTTTTTTTATTCCCCATGCTTTTTAATTCTTTCTCTTGCCCGCTTCCAATCGGGTTTTCCATAGCCGAAAAATAATTTGAAATTGTCTTTTAACTATCCATAGTAATCATTTTCAACATACTTATATAAAGTCCTTACAAGCTCTTCTTTGAAAACATCTTTTGGTATTTTATTTTCTTGGAGTTCTTCATCCAAGAGTTCTCTTACAACTTTTCTGCCAAGCACAATACTTCCTTCTATCATTAATTAAATTGTATTTAAAATAGACCTCAACCTTGCTCGAGTGTTAAGAATAAAGATTTAACCTATTTATCCCAGCTCGGGGTTTTCTCTGGCCTTCCTTTTAATTGCTTGCTAAAAAGTATAAAAAAATGTTAAAATTATAAAAATTTAAAGATATTTAATTACCTAAAATAATTATTAGCAGTTCTTTTCATTAATGTTTACTTCAATAATTAAAATAAAGAGGAGTAAA
>DAOUTX010000084.1 GCA_030668465.1 Atribacterota bacterium
AGATATATTAGGTAAGTCAATATCTCCCGTGACCTCCGCCTTAAAGTTCACCAGGCCTTTAATTTCATCTTCTATACCAAAAAGATTAGATAATTGGCTCAAATCTACACTATCTGCTGAAAGGTGAATATCTAAATTTTTATTATCCTCATCAAGATTAATCCATCCCCCGGCTACAAGTTCCCCTTTTCTTTGACTCAGTTTTAACTGATTAATTTTTACTATAGAGCCAATTTTTTCTAATTTTACTTCTATGGAGTTTAAGGGTACCTTCTCTAATTGGGCATCTTCAATCAAGGCTGATAGATATAGGTCGGGAGAAGCATGGTTACCTTTTATCTCCAGAGAACCCGTGGCTTTTCCTCTAAATCTATTTATTAAATCTGACTGTACAAAATTTGATATTAAATATGAGATATCTTGATTTAGGAAATTAACTCTCAAGTTTAGAGGTAAATCTTCTTCCAAATTTATTTCTCCCTGGACATAGAGCTGGGTATTTCCAGTATTTAAAACCATACTTTCAATTCTTATCTTATTATCTTCTAAAACAAAGATGAGATTCCCGGATTCTGCTTTAAGGTTAACTAAATTAATATCTTTTAATCCTAAATCACCGTGTGCATTTAGTTTAGGCCAAATGCCTTCAATGATAATTCCTCCTTGAGCTAAACCAGATAGTGGCGGATCAATGCTAAAATATTTAGCCAAATAATTTAAATCTGCTTGTTCTACCTGCAAACTTACTTTTATTTCCATCTCATCTTTTGTATCGGAAAAATCTGCACTGCCTCCACCTTTAAGTGTTAATCCTTCATCCTTAAAGAGAAGGTCTTCCAACTTTAATCTGTTTCCCTGATAATCTATCTTCCCCTCTAAATAATTAAAGGGCAATCCAGATATCTGTCCTTCTCTAACTTCAATTTTACCTTTAATCTTTGGATTTTCTAAAAGACCACTTAATGTTCCGATAAAACTAGCCTGCCCCTCAATCTCTTTATAGTTCAAAGTTTGTCCCAGTCCTTCTAGACTAATTTCCTCAGCTTTTAGTTTTAAATCCATAAAATTATCTTTAGCAATTGTTCCCTCTGCCTGTAATAAAAAATCTCCTAATTCGTTATCTTCGACTTTTATTTTGGTTCCAAGATTTGTTTCTTCCCCTTCAGCGATAATCCCTTTTAAGTCTACTTTTCCTGATAATAATCCATTTTTCAAATAATTAGAAACAAGGGGTTTAAGGAGATCGCTTTGTGTATCAAGGCGGGAAAAGTCAAATGAAAAAGTATATTCAGGCAGTTCCTTGCTTAAATTAACTCCTCCTATCCCTTTGATCAGCCCTCCTGCGACCTCTGCTTCTATTTCTTTCAAATAAATTCCCCCTGAATCATAATTAAATCCAGCAGATAGGTTTAGAAAATCATAGCCTCCGATATTTCCTTCCTTTGTTGATAATTTCCCATTAACTTGAAAGTTGTTTTCTAATCCACTTACTTCAATCTCTAAATTAGAGCTGCCTTCAAGGGGAAAATCAGCGGATTCAGCGGATAGAGATAGATATTTCTTTGCCTCTTCTGCCAAATCGCTTAACTTAAAATTATCTGATTTTACTTTTATATTATAACGAAATTTATCAGCATAGGTTAAATTGCCCCGTAGAGAAAAGGGAGAGTTCTGATAGGTAGCAGTTATACTTTCAATGCTGATTTCTTGAGAATTAAAAATAGCCGAACCGTAAACTTGATTTATCTCCAAGTTATCCAAAAGATCAGAATATAAATTAACATCTTTTACGGAAACTTTCCCCTGCCAGTTAATTTTTCCTGGGATACCATCTAAATCATTAGTCAAGCGTAGATTTGAATCAAACAATCCCTTTTTTGCTTTTAGAATTTCATCTTGAACAAAATAATATTGGAAGTGAGCAATTTCCGCATCTTTAAAAGTGAAATCGAGTACATAGTCTACTTTTTCAATAAAAAAATAACCTTCCAAGAGAAGAGGACTATCATCTTCTTCTCTTTTGGCTGAACAACTAAGTTCTACTTTAGGAAATTCTGCTAAATAAAAATAACCATTTAATTGTTTTAGTGTAGTTAAAAGACCATTTTCTTTAGTTGTCTGATAATCTATATAATCCAGATTTCCTTCCTTAACATTCACTCCCTTAATTGGGTATAAACCGATAATGCTAAGATTAAATTTTTCTATAAAATCAAAGGTTCCCTGGCTATCCCTGATTAAAGTCATCCGGGGTTTTACCAAGGTTATATCTTCAACACTCAGGGGGACCTCCCTCTTTAAGGCAGAGAGAAAATCCAGATCATAATTGACAATTATTTCTTCAGCTTCAAAGATTTGGTCCTCGTCAAGTAATGATCTGTTTTTAAATACCTTAAAATCAGATAAAGTTATAGATTTAAGAGAGTAATTTTTGACTCTCCCAATATAGATTCCTCGATCTATGGCATTCTCTATCGTAGAAATTATCTGATATTTTATCTCATT
This sequence comes from Atribacterota bacterium, assembly GCA_030668465.1. Lineage (GTDB taxonomy): Bacteria > Atribacterota > Phoenicimicrobiia > Phoenicimicrobiales > Phoenicimicrobiaceae > Sediminicultor. The sequence goes on from DAOUTX010000084.1 coordinate 2,506, forward strand.
TTTAGCCTGGTTACTCCGAATCGCGAAATATCCTCCTGCAAACAGAACAATGAGAATCAGAGTAACTAAAATTGCTTTTGGAAAGGATTTTTTTGATTTATTCTCAGACATGAATTCATTCTCCAAATAAATTGGTTAGCTGGTTAATTAGTTAACTGGTTAACTGGTTAAGAAAACGTATTCAAGATAAAAAGCTGGTTTTTCGTTATTTGTTTTTTATTTTTAAATAAAGAAAATCGGTTTACGGTTTACAGTTTCTAGTTAACATTTGTTAGATGTAACTCATCTGGTTGCCTATAGTTAACGATTTAAATGGTTTGATGCTAATTTTTTAACTAGCTAACCAGGTAACCAGGTAATTAGTTAACCAATCTATTATATCATATATCTTATATAGGTTAAATTAATTTTTTTAGATTTAAACAGATTTCTAATTCAAATTAATAATATCTTTAATTATTTACTTCCTTTTCTTCTCTCTTTATCTTCTTCCAAACTGCTAAAGCTTCTTCTGGAGTGTTTACCTTTACATCACCAAAGACATGAGGATGTCTTCTGATAAATTTCTTTACCGCCCCGGTCAGTACATCAGAATAAGTAAATAAGCCTTTTTCTTGGGCAATTTCAATCTGCATAAGTATTACCATTAACAAGTCCCCTAACTCTTCACACAAATTATCCTTACATTTAGACTTAGCTGCCTGGCAAATCTCTTCAGCTTCTTCTACAATATTGGGAGCCAGAGATTCTAAGGTTTGCTTTCTGTCCCAAAGGCAACCTTTCGGCCCCCTCAATTTAGCAATAATATCCATCATCTCGGCAAATAGTTCTTTCTCTTTTTCGTACATTTCTTTCTCCGTTATTGGTTAGCTGGTTAGTTGGTTAACTAGTTAACTGGTTAAAAATCAAAGCTTAGATAGATTGTATGAGATAATTTTTTCTATTTGCATATATCTTAGTATGGTTTTTATATTAAAAATCACTACCAGCTAAAGCTCATACCAAATCCGTTAGGCACTAACCATTCTAAAGCCAGGCGGTCGTTGATTTGATAAACAACTTCTTTAGTGTTTATTTCCCATCCTTCTTGAGTAAACTGTCCTCCATAATTAAGCTGTATTTTCCCTAAGTCTATTTGTAAGCGGGCTTGAACCAATGCATCCAGGTCTTCTCCCTTATACTGCAGTCCTGCTCCGGTCCATAATCTCATTACATAAGAGCTGTAAAGATCATATTCCAGCCAGCTGCGGTAGATATCATCATGATAGCGAAAAGCTAAATTCCACCGATAAGCCGGGGAAAGAGATATTTCAAAATTGGGATTATATTCACTAAAGCTGTTGTTCCAAAATTTAACAGAATTTTTTTCTCTTGCCGGCTCCAGATTTTCAAAACTGAGTTCGGGTATACTGGTATAGAGGTTATGTAACCACATCTCTTCCCGGTCGTAAAGATGCTCCAACTGTGGACCTTTAAGTAAAATAGGCATCATTAAATCGGTATTAGTGACTCCGGCATGATTACCCGGATAGCGCAACCAAAAAATGGGTATTTTAGGGGGATTGATGACTATTACTATATCTCCTGCTTTCTCATTTGATAGGAGGTTATATATATTGGGAGGAACTGCTGGGAATCTGCTCTCCCTGGTGAGAGCTAACCAATCCAAGGCAGTTAACCATTCCCCGTTATAACCAGAACTATAATAACCAAATACATCTTCACCTTCAAATAAGTAGCGAATTTTTTCTTCTTTTCCTTCGAAAATCATTTTCCCCTGGTCGAAATAACCGACCACCCGATGAGGATTCTCTCTATAAAAGGCAAAATCAATCTCACTTTCTAAAACTATATCCCTGGCTACCTTATCTTTTTTGTCAGGATCCTTTAAATATACGTTAGGATGAATAAATACCTTAAGGTCATTTCCTACTATTCTCTCAATTTCTTTTGCCTGATCAGCGTTAATAAACCTACCAAAAGACATTCCATGATCACAATAAAGTATTAGGTTAACCTCGTCGAGGTTCAATTTTTTCACCAGATTACCAAAATAACGGTCAAACCTGCGAATGCTGGCTTCATACAATTTCGGCCCCATTACATGGCCCAGAGCATCGGTGGCAAGCCAATAGAATTCTATAACCCCATAGGTCTCCAGAAGCTCGGGGACATTAAGGAGAGGAAGAAACATAAAAGGATCAAGTCCGGGTATTCCATAAATAATACAGGCTTTAGCTCGCCGAGGTATATAAGAAAGCCAATATAAAAAAGTCTTATAATGTGATATAACCTTTTCATTTTCCCGGTCATAATAACCCCATCCTACTCTCCCGCTGGAATTATCTACTCCTTCTTTTAAGTGCGGAATAGCTGTTTCTGTTCCTCCGGGATAGAGACTAAGGCCATGATGAATCATGTGGCCATCCTCAAAAACAGCCTTCAGATTAGGAAGGTCACCATCTTCCATATATTGAAAGAAATTCTGTGATGATACGGCATCCAGGTGCAATATAAGGAATTTTTGGGAGGCCTCTCCCATTATTGAGAAAGATAGTAGAATTATTGCTATTATAAGTACACAAAATATCGAAAATCTCCTAGAAGAGTTAACTTTTTTAAAATACGGGCTATTGATTTTCAACATGTATTATTACTCCTTTATTTTTATTCTATAAGTATTATATAATTTGAATCTTCTAAATTAATACACAGGCAGTGATATAGTATCACGTATTGCATCAAAATAAAATACAGTAATAAGTGATAAGTAATGAGTAATAAGGTGCAAGTTACGAGTTGCAAGATACAAAATAAAATAATAATTCGTATCACGTATTATATAGCGCATAGCATACAGCATTTAGCGTATAGTTTACAAAATACAACTAATATGTAACATTTTATTATTAGCTAACCGACTAATTAAGTTCCATATTTTATAATTAGGAAAATACCCACT
>DAOUTX010000035.1 GCA_030668465.1 Atribacterota bacterium
CTTACGGAAAAAGATACGCTAATCTGGGCGGCCTCATGGCACACATAATCAGGTTTCTCCTGCTTAAATACTTCCGTTAATCTCTTTTGGTTAGTAATATTTAATTTATAAAACCGGGCTTTTTTGTTGATATTCTCCTCTCTACCGGAAGATAAATCATCAACTATTACAACTTTATAATTATTCTCAATAAGCAAATCCACAATGTGTGAACCAATAAAGCCCGCCCCACCGGTAACTAAAACAGTGGTTTTTTCATTTTCACTTACTTGTTCTTTCCTCTTTTTTAATTTCATGTTTCTTTCCCTTTCTTCCACAAAAAGTTAACCAAAGGTGCCAGGCACCTTTGGTTAACTTTTTACACTAAAGCGCTAAAACAAGAGCGATTACGCTGCAGATGGCGCTTATTCCCCATAAGATGAGCACTATATTTTTATGAGATACCCCTCGGGCTAAAAGACGATGATGAAGATGTCCTTTATCAGCCTGAAATATAGGTCGATGTCCCCGGTATCTCCTCCAGATAGCAAATAAGGTATCAAAAATAGGGAGAGCAAGAATTAAAACTGGAATAAAAATAAAGAAAGCAGTCCCACTATTTAATACCCACAAAGCCCCTACAGAGGATAACATGAAACCAGCAAAAGTACTACCGGAATCTCCCAAAAAGATTTTGGCAGGATAAAAATTAAATCTTAAAAAAGCTAACATACTCCCCACCAGGGCAATTGATATAAGATTAAGAGTTTCAAAATTTTGTCTTAATCCTAAAATAAAAAAAGTTATTAAACTAATTATCGAAATTCCGCAGGCCAGTCCATCCAATCCATCTATTATGTTGATAGAATTGGTAACTCCGACTATCCAGAAAATTAAGACGGGATAAAGAAGATAACCTAACAGATCAAAAATTTTTAATTGATTAGCTATGAAGCTATTTATTAAATCACTATTATATATAATTACTATTAATGCAGGAACCATTTGAATGATGAATTTATGCTTGGGAGAAAGATCTGCTATGTCATCTACCACCCCTAATAACAAAATGATTACTCCGCCTATCAAGAGGGCTTTAACCTGTCCTTCTATTTGTACCACAAAAAGTAGACTTAGTAAAAATCCAAAAAAAATAACTATCCCTCCCAAATTGGGGATAGCTTCCTCGTGTATTTTACGATGACCGGGCAGGTCCATCATATTTTGTTTTTTCCCTACACGCGCCATATATGGAGTCAAAATATAAGAAACTATAAAGGCAATAACAACAACTTCTATATATTTCAAATAGTTATTCTCCTGTTTATTAATTCACCAATTTGTCAATTAACCGATGAGCGATTGACCAATTCCCTAATTGGCCAATTAATCAATTTAATCAATTCATTAATTCGTAAATTATTAATTTATTTGTCTAATTCTTTCTTTAAATCTTCTATACAGGCTACCGGTGAAGGGTCAACCTGATTTAATATCGCTAAATAATAGCTCACCAGATCACCTAAATAAATTAGTGAAAACATGCGGGCCATCTTCCCCTTACCTTTGGTAGGGCAAACTATAAACTCGGCTACTTTGTCTTCGATAATCTTGCGGGTAATTTTCCGTCTCTGCTCTACCCTCAAAAGCCCTTCTTTGTCTTGAAGATAAATAATTTTAACCTGTTGGTTTATGTTATTTTCTATCTCGTACCCCACTATTTCGTTATGGTCGAGTTCGGGAAACACATTCCAGAAACAGGGCCATTTACTATTTTCGTTTATCTGTGTCTTCCAGCGCATCGCCACTGCCTCTAATAATCCTTTAGAACCGTAAACCAGGGGCAGGTGCTGGTAGATTCTTGAGGCCACCTTTTTAGCTAAATTGTTTTCGCTGGGAGATTTAGCGCCATATTCTCTGGAAAGCTCCTGTAAAATATTGTATGTTTCTTCTATCTCGCCGCCTCTTTCCTTTATCAGTCCCAGCCTTTCTAACGCTTTTGATATAGGAAAAAACAGATAAGAAATGGCCGCTCTAGGTTGAATCCTTGCCGGTACTTTAATCACCGGGAAGTTATTCTCTCGGACTAGGGCTGCAAATTTACCCCCTGAAGTTAAGGCGATAACTCTGGCTTTAGCATCCAGGCATTTCTTTAAAGCAGAAATAGTCTCTTCAGTATTTCCCGAATAACTAACTGCAAACACCAGGGAATCTTCATCTACGAATTTAGGAATATCATAACCGCGGATAACTACTATAGGGATTGATAATTCATCGGCTAAATAATCGGATAATAGATCCCCACCGATGGCTGAGCCACCCATTCCCAATACCACGATATTTTTAAAATTCCCGGTAAGGGCAGAGGTAGAAACAGAATTTGAAGTAGGAGCAGGTAAAAAGTTAGCAGGAACAGAAAATTCTTCCCCCAAACGCAAAGCATCTCTCATCTTCTGAGGAAATTCCTCTAACAATTCTATCATATTAGCTTTATCCAGCTCAGAAAAATTTCTATCTAATGTATTTATATCGTTTTTATTTTTTCTTATCTCGACCATAATTCCTCTCTCCTCCCCATATTCTGGTCTGTCTTTCTATATTTTATAACATACCACACAACCTTTATGCAAGCAAGCACAAAAATGACAAATTTTATGCCGGAAAAGTTAACCAAAGGTGCCTGGCACCTTTGGTTAACTTTTTGTAAAGTTTATGCCAGGATCCTCTGGAAACATTTACTTATAAGTTTAGGGCTCGGTTGAATAAGGATTAAATAGAATAGTACCATTTATATTACTCCAATAAGCCCAATCACTTGAAAGAGTGGTATTATTGGGATTCCCTGGATATTTAGGTCCAGCGACATCTCCCCACCAGTTATTTAATGCCATTATGCTATGAGTAGTCTTATTGCTCACCCCATGGATATAGTTTCCGGTAATATTATTCTTTCCATCACTTCCTCCTTCTACTCCTCCGATATCCGGATTAACTGAATTACCTAAAATATTATCAATAAGAATTCCATAACCAGAATTATTTCTAATAGTATTATATGAAATAATTGGAGTGGCACTTTCTCGACAATAGATCCCAGCATTATTATTGCTGATATTATTTCTATTAATCTCAGGACAAGAATCTCCATAGGTGCGTATTCCATATAGATTATTAATTAGAGAATTATCTCTTATAATTCCGGCCCCTCCTGCAGCAACATCTATTCCACTATAGTCATTATCTTTAATGTCATTATATTCAATAGTGGGGCTAGAATTTCTATAATTTATACCATAACTAGTATTGTTTTGTAATATGTTATTATTTATATTTATAAAGGAATAATTGTCAAAATAAATTCCAACGCTAGTACTACTATCACCATCGATAGTAAAACCAGATATAGTAATATTGTCTGCTTCCAAACTGATTAAATTTCCAGTTAAGCCACTCCCGATTATAAAAGTATTGTCCTTACTTGCTCCCTGAAGAGTAATGCCTTTATTTATTATCAGCTGTTCGTTATAAGTCGCTGCGGTCACTATAACCGATTTTCCGGGGGAAGCTGCAATTAGCCCTTCAGTTACAGTATTAAATGGATGGATTTTGGTTCCATCTTCTACTCCGGTAGCATTGGCTGCATTTACATAGATATTAGGATCATATTCTATTATTGCAGTTATTGCGGAACTTTCATTTCCGATCACATCACGAGAAGTAACTGATATATTGTTGGTTCCTTCAGAAAGATTATAAGAATATGACCAATCTGTAGATAAATTAATAGAAATAACTTCTATACCATTAATTAAAATTGAAGAATTGGTCTCTTTTGTACCTGACAAAATTTGAGTTAAAATATTAGTCGGAGAAGTTATAGTGTTTAAGCAAGGAATTGCTGGTGCAGAAATATCTAAAATAATAGTAGTAGTAATTGGTGCACTTTCATTTCCGGCGACATCGCGGGAAGTAATTGAGATATTATTATTACCCTCAATAAGATTAAAAGAGTATGACCAATTTACGGATGAATCAAGAGGAACTATTTCTAATCCATTTATCCAAATAGAAGTGTTAGGTTCTTTAGTTCCAGATAAAGTTTGAGAGGAAATGTTAGTCAGTGAAGTAATCGTATTTAGGGTGGGCTGGGCAGGGGGGGTAATGTCATTTATTGATATATTCCATTGTATATAATCTTCTAATTCTCCATCGCTTACTAGAATTTTTACTATTTTCTGACTGTAATCTCCATAACTGGCTGAATAAATCCAGCTGCTTTTTGAATCATTTCCAGAAACGGAGGAGCTTGATGCTTCTTTTCCGTTTAATAACCATTGATAACTTAATATTGTGTTTAAATCAATATCGTGAGCTTGGATTTCAAATTTAACTAAATTTCCCTCATTAATTTTGATATTTATATTAATAGGAGAATAAGAAAGGATTTGGGGTGGATTATTTACATTGATAACTTCAATTTCAAAACTTTGAGTAACGCTCTGTTTGCCATCAGAAATTTCTACAATTATCTGATGAATTCCTACCTGATTATTGGTCGGTGTCCAGGTTATTAAACCATTTTCACTATTAATACTCATGCCCTTTGGGTTGAGGGCAAGAAGATAAGTCAGGGTATCCCCATCGAGATCCTTTACTTCTAACTGATAGGAATACTGATTATTTTCTGTAGCGGTAATAATAGGTTCAGAAATTATAATCGGGGTACTATTTAAAAAGGGAAGAAAACCTAGCAGGCTTTGGCATCCCCCTATTAATATTAAAATAATTAATCCAAATAATAATACAAAAAATTTTTTCATCTCTTAATACGTTCCTTTCTTCGAATATTTTTTGATTCGTTACAAGGCAGTTAAGACTTGCTTTCAGTATCATTTAATTGGTATCTTGCTACAAATAGTAATATAAATATGGAATACCTCTGATTCTGACTTATTTTATTTTATTATTTTATTCATTCATTTTCCGAAAATCCTTTCTGCATTATCATGGTAAATCATTCTCAAAGTCTCATCATCGAGATTAAGCCCTCTGTATACAGTGTTGGGATCAGTCTGTTCCCGGGCTTTTTTGCCCATCATCTTATAAATCGAATCTGGCAAAGTAAACTCCTCTTTTTCTAACATATCGAAATAACTTAATGTAATATCATCAATATAGCTCCTGCTTTTTGCCCGGTAAGAGGTAATTACTATATCTGTTCCGAAGTTTATACGGTCACGATATTTCTGCATAAATTCCCGGAAAGCCGCAGCATTATAAGAAATCCTTTTAAACCCGGCGACTTGAAAATCGGGATGACCAAAACTTATATCAGTATACAAATTCGGATAAGTATCGAGAAGCCTGCTTAAGAGTGTGAGATTTCTGGAAGTCAAGATAAAGTGAGGAGCAATAATAACCAAGTCAGGGTAGGCCTGTAAAACTCTTTCCATTTGATCCAAAAAACGACCACTATTTATATGATAAAGGATGGGTATCCCTTGCTCTTCACAGTATTGATATACCTCCATCATCCCGGGATCATCAAGAGGAAGATGAAAAAAATTATCATAGAAATAACCATGACCATTATATAATTTCAAGCCTTTGGCTCCATCAGCGATAAATTTTTTTAATTTTTCCAACTTATCTTCATCACGGGGATCAATCGTGCATAATGCTATAAATTTATCGGGATATTTCTTGCTTATATTTATTATTTCTTCATTATTCTTATCATATTCACTAAATCCATATTTAGGATTTAAGTAAAAAGTAAATTTTGAGGTTCCCAGCAGAATCATTTTTTCCATCTGACAATCTTCCATCACCTTAAGGAGAAGAGGAATATTGCTGAAGGATTGAACATGTTCATGGGCATTTATAATTTTAAAATCTGCCCTTTTCTCTCTGGTGGCTAGGTCCATTTCAGCAATAAGAGTCGAAGGCTGGTTATCTATCCATAAGGGTAGGTATCCCATCTGCCTGATATACCATAAAAACATTGTCGCCAATAATATAAAGATTATGATATAAAACCACAAATCGCTTTTTTTGCTTTTTTTCATCACTGCTACGGCTTTAATTTTTGTATTCATATCTTCTTGAGCCAATTTCCCCCACTCCCCTTTAGGATAAATAACTAAAACTGATTATACCTTATTTTTTGCAAAAATCCAACAAAATTTTACTTTATTTTATTTGCGGTATTTAAAAAAGTTTCCAAAAGGTGCCAGGCACCTTTTGGAAACTTTTTAGCCTCTTTTATGCTGAAATCCCTTGAACTATTTATTTACAAGAGATATAATAATCATATTATGGCAAGAAGAAATAGAACTGAAATGGAAGATAAAAATGCTATTTACCATATAATTTGTAAGGGTATGGAAAAAATTGACATATTTACCGATGATGTAGATAGAAATAAATTTCTACAACTTTTACAAAAAACGGTTATTTTTCACAAAGTTCACCTATTTTCCTATGTACTTATGGATACTCACTTTCATCTTCTTTTAAAGACAGAAGAAGCAAATCTCTCTCAAGCCATGCAGTTTTTAAATTCCTCTTATGCCCACTGGTTCAACATAAGACACATTAGAAAGGGTCACCTCTTTCAGGACCGATACAAAAGCCATCTTATCCTAAATTCTCTCTATTTATATAGTGTGGCTTCTTATATTAACCTAAATCCGGTAGAGGCCGGATTAGTGGATTCTCCTGAAGAATACCCCTGGAGTAGTTTTCAATATTTTCTCTCTATTCAAAATCAAAACAAAAACATTCCCCCTTGGTTGAACATTCGGGAATTATTAACACTTTGTCAAACCAGTTCAGAAAATTTTATAAATTTCGTAAAAGAAAATATCCAAAAAGATGATCCAAAAAATATCCTCCAAAATGTCACTAAAATAACCTCAAATCAAATACAAAATAAATCACCCAGAAATATAAAAAATATATTAAGGAAAGCGAAAGAACAAATTGGAGACATGGAAACCAATAAACGGTTAAGAGATTTACTTGTATATTTATTAATAAAAGAGGATTGCAGAGTAAAAGATGTAGCAAATTCTCTACATATGACCAGTCCAAACGTACTAAAAATATGTAAAAAGGTGGATAGAAATTTAATCTCTGATCGTATATACCAGTTCTGGCTAAATCATATTAAAATAACCCTATCTTTATAGAAAAGTTAACCAAAGGTGCCAGGCACCTTTTGGAAACTTTTTGGGAAGAAATATGAAAATATGAGAAAAAGAGTGATTTTTTTTATTATAATAACTTCACTAATCATTCTTCATGCTACTACTATGGTGGAGGCTGTTCACTATGACCCCGGCTTAAATTGGCAGGTTTTAGAAAGCCCCCACTTCTCAGTCTATTTTTCTAAACTGCAAAACAATGAACAAAATAATAAAGATTTCGATAATAATAACGAACAATTAGCTCAAGTGGTAGCTGGTATTGCCGAGGAAACCTACCACCAGGTTAATGCCCAGCTCGGCTCGCCCAACAAACATCATCACCTGCAAAAGATAGCCATAATTATGGAAGATTTTTCTGATTATGCCTTTGGTTTTGCCTCCACTTTTCCCCATCGTGTGATCCGTCTTTCCTTAACCGCCCCCACCGCCAAATCCTTTGATATGAAATTTAAAAGCTGGCTCAAAATAGTAATCACTCACGAATACACTCATCTGGCTCATTTTGAGATGACCGTCGGACCCACCACTGCCCTGCGCGCCCTATTCGGTCAGATACTCACTCCCAATGCCCTCCAACCCATTTGGTCGACTGAAGGATTAGCAGTTTACAATGAAACAAAATTTACCGCCGGAGGCAGGGGAATAGATTCTCGCTACGATATGTATCTTCGTATGGCCGCCCTGGAAGACCGGTTTATTACTCTGGACCAGATAAATGGTTACTATCTTACTTCCTGGCCTGACGGCAGCGCACCCTATATTTATGGCCAATCCCTTATCCATTTTATTGCTCAAAAATACGGAGAAGATAAAGTAATTGCCATGAGTGAAATTTTCTGTGAACATCCTTATTTTGGATTTAACTACGCCGTAAAAAGGTCGATAAGCCTGAACCTGGATGAACTATATCAAACCTGGAAAGACAACCTAAAAGAAAAGTATCAACTCCAGGCGCAAAAAATTCTCTCTCAAAAAAATCTCACTCCTTCTCAGCAATTAACCAAATACAATTATTGGGTCGATTACCCGCACTGGCTCCCCACTCCCGATGGAGATAGAATAGCTGTTAGAGTTTATACTCCCCATTCCTATCCTTTTATCCAAATTATCGACCCCTTAAATTCTTCCGTTCCTTTTACACCTCGTTCTATTAAAAATCAATCATTAATTAAAAGAACCTATGGTCGGGATTCTTCTTTTAGCATATCTCCTGATAGTTCTAAAATAATTTATGCTAAATTAGACGATTATGAACAATTTTATAAATTTTATGACCTTTATTTATTCGACTTAAAAACAGAAAAAGAGACCCGCCTTTCTGAAGGGCTGCGGGCTCGCGATCCCAGCTGGTCACCTGACCCGGAAAATCCTCAAATCGTAACGGTGATTAATCAATCAGGAACAAATAATTTAGCCCTGATTAATTTACATTCTTCAAATTCATCGATTAATGAAACCCAGCACATCTATAAACCAATTACCAAAGAAGACATTGTC
>DAOUTX010000008.1 GCA_030668465.1 Atribacterota bacterium
GGAGTAAATTCAAATTATTAAGATTTCGTCTAGTATCTTATGATGGAACTAGAACGGAGGTGAAAAAAATGAATAGAGATTCTGCTTTATCAGGGTTTAAGCTTACTACACGGCAGCTGGCTATCTCTGGTATGTTAGGAGCTATTGCTATCATCTTGGGAGTAACCAGGTTGGGATTTATCCCTGTTCCCACTCCCGCCGGTCATGCTACCATTATGCACATTCCAGCTATTTTAGGTGGGATACTCGAAGGTCCGATAGTAGGTGCATTAGTAGGATTAATCTTCGGAATTTACAGTTTTTTAAATGCCACTAACCCCATATTTGCCGACCCTCTAATCGCTATTTTGCCCAGAATATTTATCGGAGTAGCAGCTTATTATTCTTATAAATATTTCTGGAAGAACAGTGCTATTGCAGCAGCCTCAGGAACTCTTACTAACACCATCGGAGTTTTGGGATTAGCTACCTTAAGAGGGTATCTCCCGTTAAAAGTAAGTGCCAGCATTGCAGTAGTTCATGGTACTCCAGAGGTAGTAGTAGCAATATTATTGGTATTTATATTAGTCAAAGCTCTAAAAAGAGCCGGTTATTAGAAAAGTTATAGAGTAGAGGGGTTGAGTATCCCTCTACTCTTTTTTATTGTCTAAGTTTATAAAATTTTAAGTAGAATGTTGTAGATTATTTATAATGATTCAAGGGACAATTCTTTGAATCATTCAATAAAAGAAAGATAAATTCCCGCTTTATGTGGGAATGACAAAGGGGCATATAATTCAAGGGAGGGGATATGATGATTTTAGTAATTGATGTAGGTAATACTCATACGGTAATAGGAGTATATAAAGAAGAGAAATTATTAGGTCATTGGAGAATTTCCACTGATCTGGATAAGACAGAGGATGAGTATGGAATGTTAGTAAAGAGTTTGCTTTCTGATTCTAATTTATCCTTTTCAGATATTAAATCAGTTGTTATTTCCTGTGTTATTCCTCCGGTAACCTGGATATTAAAAAAGATGTCCGTAGATTATTTTAAGGCATCTCCTATTATTGTAGGACCAGGGATAAAGACTGAAATTTATATTAAAACAGATAATCCTAAAGAAGTGGGGGCAGATAGGATTGTTAATGCTATTGCTGCTTATAAATTATACGGAGGGCCGGTAATAATTGTAGATTTTGGAACAGCTACTACTTTTTGTGCGGTTGATAAAGAGGGAGTTTATCTGGGTGGGGCTATTACTCCTGGAATAGAAATTTCAGCAGAAGCTTTGTTTGAAAAGACAGCCAAACTACCTAAAATAGAATTTATAAAACCCAAACATTCTATAGGTAGTAATACTATTACCGCAATGCAGTCAGGAATGTTTTTTGGTTATTTAGGATTAACTGATGAATTAATTAGACGGTTTAAGAGAGAGTTAGGAGAAGATTCTGTAGTAGTAATTACCGGTGGTCAGGCGGAATTGATGGGAAATGAAAGCAAGTTAATCGATAAAATCAATCCTTTTTTAACTTTACAGGGATTACGTATGATTTATGAGATGAATAAGTGAGCTTTGATTCACCAATTGACCAATTCTCCAATTCACCGATTAACCAATTAAATTAGTTAGTTAGCTTATTAGTTAATTAGTTTTATATTAATTCGTTAACTAGCTAACCAGATAACCAACTAACCAAGTAACTAATTACGCTACACGATCTACGCTAAAATACGATATACGAATTTGGCTTCTTTCTTCTGTTTTCTTAACCAACTAACCAGGTAACCACGTAACTAATTAACGAAATACAACATACGCAATGCGGTACACTAAATAATTTCCATGTTAATATCCAAAGCTTTTACCGAATGGGTGAGGGAGCCAATAGAGATTAAATCTACTCCCGTTTGAGCAATTTTTCGCACTTTTCCTAAGGTAATTCCACCTGATGCCTCAATTAAGGCCTTACCTTTAGCTATTTTTACTGCTTCTTCCATAGTATCTAAATCCATATTATCTAACATAATTATATCTGCTTTCACCCTTAAAGCATCTTGGAGCTGAGATAAGTTTTCTACTTCGACTTCAATCTTTACTGTGTGGGAGATTTGTTTTCGGACAGAATCTACTGCTGGTCTAATTCCTCCTGCTACCGTTATATGATTATCCTTAATTAATACAGCATCATATAAGCCGAAGCGGTGATTATGTCCTCCGCCCATACTGACAGCATATTTTTCTAATATCCTTAATCCGGGAGTAGTTTTGCGAGTATCAACTATCCGCACTGGGAAATCTTCTACTTCCTGACAGAATTTAGAGGTAATGGTGGCTATACCGGACATGCGCTGAAGGAAATTTAAGCCAACCCTTTCTCCTTTTAGAATAGTTCGGGCAGAACCAGTAATTTCTGCTAATACTTTACTCCGAGCAACTTTTGTCCCGTCTTTAATTTTTTCTTGGAAAATAATCTCTGAATCTAATTTTTTAAATACCAGGCTGGTAATATTTAAGCCTGCAACTACGCCTTCCTCAGAGGTTTTAATTATCCCTTTAGCTTTTAAATCGGAAGGAACAATAGATTCACTGGTAATATCTCCGGTTCCAATATCTTCTAATAAAGCCTGTTCTATTATTTTATTTATCAGAATATTTTCCTTTACTAAAAAGTCCATTTTTAAGCACCTCTCTTATCAGCTTCGCTGAGTTGGATAGTTAATTGGTTACCTGGTTAGCAAGTTAAAAACAATTAAGGAGATAGAGAACTAATTAACTAGTTAACCAGCTAACCAAATTAATATACAATATGTTTCTTCCAATTTATATCATCCCTATCAGGAAAATCCTCGCGATAATGTGCCCCCCGACTTTCCTCACGTTGCAAAGCTGAATTAGTAATCAGATCAGCTAAGATAATAAGATTAGCCAATTCAAAATTTTCAGTAGTTTTAAGTTCTGATTTAAATATAAATTTCCATTGGTTAATTTTTTGTAGTGCCTTCTTTAAATCAGAGGAATTTCGAGTGATTCCCACTTTATTCCACATAAGTTTTTGTAGTTCTTTTTTTAATTCCATAGTATTATATTCTTTATATTTTTTTTGATGAGCATTATAAGAAAGTTTTAATTCCTCCAATTTATTAATAGAAGAATATGTTATATTTTCTTTAATTTTTTGGGCAATTCTATTACCAAAAACCAGCCCCTCTAAAAGTGAATTGCTGGCTAAGCGATTGGCACCATGAACTCCCGTTGAAGTACATTCTCCGCAAGCATAAAGATTGGTTAAATTGGTTTGTCCCCAGGTATCGGTTTTTATACCTCCCATAGTATAATGAGCGGCTGGAGCTACTGGGATATATTTTTTCTCAGGGTTAATGCCGAGTGCAATACAGTTTTTATGGATAGTAGGAAAGCGTTGGGAAAATTTGTCTTTTATCTTGGTGGCATCTAAACAAACATAATCACTTTTATTTTTTTTCATTTGCTCAGTAATTGCCCGGGCAACTATATCTCTGGGAGCTAATTCAGCCAGAGGGTGATAAGAGTGCATAAATGGCTCGCCTTTAATATTTTTTAAAATAGCACCTTCACCGCGAACCGCTTCAGAAATAAGAAATTTAGGACTTTCTTGGTGATAGAGAGCAGTGGGATGGAATTGAAAAAATTCTAAATCTGTTACTTTTACTCCTCCCCTATAGGCCATAGCAATGCCATCTCCTGTAGTCACATCAGGATTAGTGGTATTGGAAAAAAGCTGTCCCGCTCCGCCGCTGGCTAAAATGGTTGATTTTGCTAAATAAGCGATAATTTCATTAGTATTGTTATCTAAAGCAAGTAGGCCGTAACAAGTAGTATGTTCGGCTAAAATATCTGTTACCAAAATATTCTCTCTAATTTTAATTTTGTTTTCATTAATAACTTTTTCCGATAAAGATCTTTCTATTTCTGCCCCAGTAGCATCTCCCCGTGCATGTAAGATTCGCGGTTTCTGATGGGCTGCTTCTAAAGTAGTTTTATACTTTCCTTCGATTTTGTCAAATTCGGTTCCCAATTCTATTAATTCTTCAACACATTTTGGTCCTTCTGTTACTAAAACTTCTACAGCTTCGGGGTCGCAAAAATTTGCCCCAGCCTTTAAGGTATCTTCCATATGTAAACGAGGTGAGTCTTTATCTCCTAAAGCTACAGCTATGCCCCCTTGAGCATGTTCTGTACTGCTTTCTTTTAAGTTGCCTTTAGTTAGAAGGATAACTTCTCCTTTATCGTAAAGCTTAAGTGAAGTGTATAGGCCTGCAATTCCCGAACCAACGATTAAAAAATCTGTATAAATTTTTTTAATTTTGGATAGGTCAAAATTAATTAAATAACGTGAGAACATTTTCGGTAACATCTATTGCTTTCCTTTCAGAAAAATATTATTTAATAAAACATTTAAATTGTTGAGTAACTATGTCAGTAAAATTAAAAATTTAAAGCGAAAAACTAAAAACTATAATTCAAAACTTTTTCTAGCGTGTAGCGTACAGCGTTTAGCGTATAGTAATTTAGAATAATATATTGTGTATTACCCTCCGGGCGGGTTACCTGTTCACCGGTTTAGCAATAAATTGTGTAATGTGTAATGTGTAATGTGTAATAAGTAATCTGTTTATGTAAATTCAAAACCATTATCTTATTACTTATCACATATTACTCATCACTGCATCCTCTACGCTCTACGCTAATTCACGAGATACGATTCACGAGATACGAGATACGAATTTAGCTCTGCGCTTTGCGTTTTTCACTTTCAAACTATATACTGAGGGCTCCACGCTAATTCTCTTAAATAGCTAACTAACCAATTCCTATCATTAGATTTAATGCTTTTATAGATTTTGTTCTTATACCCTCTGGTACTATTACTCGTGGTTCTAATTTTTTTAGAGAGTGTAGAATTTTTTCCAGGGTGATAAGTTTCATATTCTGACAGGTCATATTTTCAGAGGCTGGGAAAAATTGTTTATTTGGGTTATTCTTTTTTAAAGGATGAAATATTCCCAGTTCTGTTCCGATGATATATTCTTTAACCGGATTATTGCTGGCAAATTCAATAATTCCTCTGGTGCTGCCGATATAGTCAGCCAGATTACATACTTCCGGGCGGCATTCAGGATGTACTAAAAGTAAAGCTTGGGGATGAAGTTTTTTAGCTTTGATTACATCATCTTTGGTTAAGAGATGGTGAGTAGGACAGAAACCTGGCCAGGGGATGATTTTTCGTTTTGATTTTTTTGCAGTAAAGTCAGCTAAATTCATATCAGGAAGAAATAAAATTTCTTTTTCAGCAGGAATTGTCTGAACAATTTGAACAGCGTTAGCAGAAGTACAACAATAATCGCTTAAAGATTTTACAGTTGCTGATGAATTCACATAAGAAACTACTATTGCCTCAGGTAGTTCCCTTATTTTGCTTTTTACTTTCTCATCTGGAGCCATATCAGCAAGAGGGCATCCAGCCTTGATTTCAGGAAGTAGAACAATTTTTTCTGGAGAGAGAATAGACGCTGTTTCAGCCATAAACTGAACTCCGCAAAATACTATAACTTTTGCTTTAGTCTGGGAAGCTTGCTGGCTTAGGAAGAGTGAATCGCCAGTAAAATCGGCAATATCTTGAATCTCGCCTGGTTGATAAACATGGGATAAGATTATTGCTTCTCTCTTTTTTTTCCAGAACAATATCTCTTTAACTAAATTTTTTTCTGGGGGGTTACCAGTTGCATTATCCATTTTAACTCCTATTTAATACACATTATATATTTTTAGTAAACCACTTTTTTATTTTAAGGTAATTTTTATTATATCATAAAAGAAAATTAGATATAAAACCTTTTTTATTGTAATATATTTTATAAAAAAGCAAAGAGGAGAAAAATTTTTTAAAGAATTTTTCTCATAAATCGGGAAAAGTAAATCTATTCTTCAATTTGTACGTTAGTGTGAAATTTAGTGGTGTAGTTAGATAAAGAAAAGAATATTTATTATTTTTGTTTTCTCGCCTTCTTTTTCTTCACGCAATACGCGATACGAATACATTAATTGACAAGGATATTGAAGAGGGGTAATATTATAAAAATAGCGTATAGCGTGTAGCGCTTAGCGTATAGAAATAAAATTGCAGGTTACAAGTTCCAAGTTTATAGAAGGCTCAAAGCTCGTATAAGCTTCATCACTATACACTCTTGTAGTAAAATATAAACTATAAACTTAAAATCTGTATTTAAAACTAATGACTAATATCTCTTGTATTTTATATTTTTCTTACATTTATTACTCGCACTATACGCTAAACTCTGTACGCTATACGCTAACATACGCAATACGAATTACTATTCACTAACGACTAATTTAAAAGATGGGTAAGTTATGGAAAAAGAAAGATTTTTAAACTTTGAAGGTTTAAGAGAAAGCCATCCCCATGATATAATTATTACCAAAGAAGCACCTAATTACGGGATAGAATAAAAACAGGATAGTTAATATATTTTGGAGAATGGATTTATGAAGAGGGAAGAAAATAAAATTAATTTCGAGAATGCCGAAAGTTATTTAAAAAAAGGGAATTTTAATCAAGCTATTATAGAATTCGAAACGGTTTTAGAAAAATGGCCGGATAACTCCAGGTGCTACAACAAATTAGGAATATGCTATGCCAGCCTAAGAGATTTTATTAAAGCAAAATCGTATCTTGAAAAAGCCCTGGCTTTAGATCTAAAATATCCTGAACCTTATAATAATTTAGGAAATATCTACTTAGAAGAAAAGGAATATGAAAAATCAATTAAGTTATATAAAAAAGCCTTGGAGTTAAATCCTGATTACGCTGCAGCTCACAGTAATTTGGGTTTAGCCTACAAAAGAACAAAAAGAATTAATGAAGCTGTAAAACATTTTAAAAGAGCTGCTGAGATTGATAGAAAAGCACCTATATCGGAAATTAAGAAAATTAGGATGAAGCCAAAAACTAAAAATAATATTATTTTCTTTATAATAATTTTGGTAGGTTTGGTTATTTTATGGTTTATCTTAAAAAAGTAAAATTATGTGAAGTGTTATTTAAATACTATATATCATGAAAGTAGGTGAAAGTAAATTTGTCAGAGACTAATATGCATTTAGTTAAAGCAAAACAGATACACCAGAAGGCGATAATATTTGATGGGCATTGCGATACTATTTTAGAGGTTATGAACCATAAAAGAAGCTTAGAAAAAAAATCAACTACCGGTCACCTGGATATCCCTAGAATGAAAGAGGGAGGAGTTGATGTCCAGTTTTTTGCTATTTTTATAGAAGACATTTATAAACCGGAAAGGTCATTAAAAAGAACTTTACAATTAATTGATTGCTTTTATAAGGAAATTGAGAAAAATCAGGACGATATATCCTTGGTCACTAATTATAATCAGATAGAGGAAGTAAATAGAGCAGGAAAGATTGCCGCTATCCTTTCCATTGAAGGAGGGGAGGCTTTGGAAGGCGATTTAGGAGCATTGAGAGTATTGTATAAATTAGGTGTCCGACTCTTAACTCTCACCTGGAATCAAAGAAATCAAATTGCTGACGGGATTTGGGAATCCCGGGCCGGTAGTGGTTTAACCGAGTTTGGTATAAAAGTTATAGATGAGATGAATGATCTGGGAATGTTAATAGATGTGTCTCACCTTTCAGAGACTGGTTTTTGGGATGTGGTCAAAAGAAGTAAAACACCTATTGTTGCTTCCCATTCTAATTGTTATGCCTTATGTCCCCATCTTCGAAATTTAAAAGATGAGCAAATTAAAGCTTTAGTTGATAAAGGTGGAGTAATAGGGATAACCTTTGTACCTGATTTTTTAACCCAAGAAAAAAGAAAAACTATTGTAAAAGATGTTGTAACACACATTGACTATTTAGTAGAAAAAGCAGGAATAGATTGTGTGGGATTAGGTTCTGATTTTGACGGCACAGATGATCTTCCTTTGGGTTTAGAGGGAGTTGATAAAATTCCTAATATCACCAAAGAGTTACTTGATCGAGGTTATAAGGAGAGAGAAATTGAAAAAATATTAGGAGGCAATTTTTTAAGAGTGTTTAAAGAAGTGGTAGAATAATAATTTATTTTAATCTAAAAATAGAGGGAGTATTTATGAAATTTTTAAGATTTTTACAAAATGGAAATATAAGATATGGATTACTTGAAAAAGATAATATAATTAGAGAAGTAGTTGGTGACATTTTTAATAATCATAAAAATGCGGAAAATGTACATTCTTTATCAGAAATAACTTTTTTACCCCCCTGTGTACCAACTAAAATAATAGCTGTGGGATTAAATTATTTTGATCATGTGAATGAAGTTCAGATGAAAATTCCCGACGAACCGTTGATATTTATGAAACCCCCAAGTACGCTTATTGCTCATAATGATAATATAATTTATCCCAAGATGAGTAAGCAATTAGATTATGAAGCGGAATTAGCAGTGATTATTAAAAATAAAATTAAAAATATTGAGCTTGAAGATGTCTTTGAAAATATTCTGGGATATACTTGTTTTAATGATATTACTGCCCGAGATTTACAAAAAAAAGACGGACAATGGACCAGAGCTAAATCATTTGACACCTTTGCGCCAGTTGGACCTTTTATTTCTACTGAGTTAAATTCTGATAATCTTCAAATAAAACTTTATAAGAATGGTCAGCTAATGCAGAATTCCTCTACCAGTAATATGATTTTTAAAGTCGATAAAATAGTCAGTTTTATTTCTAAGATAATGACTCTATTTCCAGGGGATATAATTGCTACCGGAACTCCTTCTGGAATTGGACAATTAGAAGCAGGGGATAAGGTAGAAGTAGAAATTGAGGGGATTGGAATTTTAAGAAACACTGTATTTTTAGAAAAAAATGATTAAAAATTCCAGTTTATGTAATTTGTTAAGAAGATAGATTTCTATTTTTTAAGAGTTATAAATGTAGAAAAGCAATTAATTTAATAAATGATAATTGCAGTATGCAAAGGAGGTGAGCTGAGTACAAGTTAGATAAGATATTTTGTCAGAGTAGGTGGCCCGCGTTAAGTGTTAGAGAATGGGACGTTGTCTCTAAACGAAAGGATTAAGGTTTTCTATAGAGAAATTCTTTAGTCCTGCGGTAGGTCATCGCGTCCGCTGCTACATCGAAAATGCCTTTTACAAAGACTCTTCTTGATGTAGCAGATATAAAGCTATATCTATTATAATAATGCTATATCAAGGAGGGAAAGAAAAAGAATGAAAATATCGTCCTATAAAATTACCACTATGGGTCTTCTGATTGCTTTAAGTATAATTTTAACTCGGGTAGCCAGTCTACGTGTTGCTATTGGAGGAGTAGAGGGAATCAGGATCGGTCTGGGGAAATTACCCATAATCTTAGGAGGTATTATATTTGGTCCATTAGCCGGAGGGTTAATCGGAGCCTTTTCCGACCTATTAGGATATTTCATCAATCCCATAGGTGTTTATATGCCTCACTTTACTCTAACCTCTGCTTTGACCGGAATAATTCCAGCAACTATCTTGGTTTTAATGAAAAAAAATGAACCTAATGTTTTTGATTTGGGCATAGCTATTACCGCGGGTCAGGTGATAACTTCTATTATTTTAATACCGTATTTTTTAAATATTTTATTCGGACTTTCCTGGAAAGTGTTAATCCCCCCGCGAATGGTAGCAGAACCCATTCAAATATTTATCTATACCTATACCATAAATATAATTTTAAGGAGAAATATTTTAATTACCAAATCACATAAGATTTAGGATTTACTAATTTAATTAATATTATTTTTCGCCATTAAAGTTTACGAAGAACGAGAGGAGACTTGTAATATTAGAAAATATGAAAAATAAAAACTTAAATTTTAAAAATAAAACCATGAGGGCAGCTGTATTTTCTGCACCTCACAAGGTAAAATTGGAAGAAATTAATATTCCCGATATTAGCACAGACGAAGTTTTAGTGAAAGTGAAAGCCGCACTTACCTGTGGGACAGATCGTAAAACATATTTAAGAGGGCATCACTTATTTAATCCACCTTTTGTTTTTGGACATGAGTTTGCCGGTGACATAGTAGAAGTAGGCAGTAAGGTGAAAAATTTTACACCAGGAATGAGAGTAGTGGCCGTTAATTCTGCCCCTTGTAATTCCTGTTTTTACTGCAAAAATGGTGAACATAGTTTGTGTGATAGTTTATTTATTCAATTAAGTGGTGCTTTTGCAGAATTTATAAAAATTCCAGGGATAATTGTTTCGCAAAATTTATTGCAATTTCCTAAGACGGTGAGCTACAAAGAGGCAGCTTTATTAGAACCTCTTTCTTGTGTAGTTCACGGAGTTGAAGAATCAAAAATTAATTTAGGTGATACAGTGGTTATAAACGGAGCAGGTCCGATAGGTTTAATGTTTTTACAAGTAGTTAAATTAAAAGGAGCAAGAGTAATTATAACTGATACACTTGAGGAGAGATTAAAATTAGCTATGAAGTTGGGGGCCTATAAAGTAGTAAATGTTTCTAAAGTGCAGAATCCTGTTGAGGAAGTAAAAAAACTTACTGAAGATAAGAGAGGAGCAGACGTAACCATTGAAGCAGTCGGGCTGCCCGAGGTTTGGGAACAGACTATATCAATGGTAAGAAAAGGAGGAACGGTAAATCTTTTTGGAGGATGTAAAAGAGGAACGAAAGTTTCTATTGATACCAGTTTAATTCACTATTCACAAATTAACATAAAAGGAGTTTTTCATCATACGCCTAGACATGTTAAAAGGGCTTTAAATCTAATTTGTAATAAGGAGATCGATATTAATTCGCTGATTACTGACGAATTTCCCCTTAATGAAATATCTACTGTAATAGATATGATGTTGGCCCATAAGGGCATTAAAATAGCGGTGATACCTTAAAGAGGTATATCGTATGTCGTATTTCATATATCGTTAATTAGTTACGTGGTTACCTGGTTAGTTGGTTAAGAAAACAGAGGGAAAAATCCAAATTCGTATCTCGTATTCTTGCGAATAGCATGCAGCGTAATTATTTACTTGGTTAGTTAATGAATTAATATAAAACTAGTTAACTAATAAACCAGCTAACCAGCTAACTAATAAAAAATAAGCAGGAATGGGAAGTTAGTTGAAAGGGAGAAAGGGAATAGATGAAGGCTTTAGTCAAATATGGAAAAGGCGAAAATGATATAGAATTAAGAGAAATTTCAGAACCTATTCCTCAAGCGAATGAAGTAAAAGTTAAAGTGGAAGCTACGGGAATCTGCGGAACTGATCTTTATGGTTATTCAGCCCTAAAACCTCCTGTGGTATTAGGACACGAAACTGCTGGGATTGTGGTAGAGGTAGGGGAAGAAGTAAAAAATATAAAAGTAGGAGATAGGGTTACTACTGAAACTACTGCCTATATCTGTGGTCAATGTAAATTTTGCCAGAGCAAAGATTATAATTTATGTATTCATCGTAAAGGGTTGGGATCCGCTGTTAACGGGGCTTTTGCTGAATATTTTGTGATAAGAAAAGAAAGTATCCACCAAATTCCTCCCCATATTGATTTCAGTTCTGCTTCTCTTTTTGAACCTTTATCTTGTGCTACCCATGCAGTAATAGAACAAGCTAATTTGTTATCCCATGAAACAGTTTTAGTATTAGGACCGGGACCTCTTGGTTTGTTAAGTGCTCAAATTGCTAAGTCTTTAGGAGCAAGAGTAATTATTTGTGGAATTGAAGGTGATGAAAGAAGATTATCTACAGCAAAAAAACTTGGAATTAATCAAATTTTTAATATAAGAAAGAAGGGCATTAAGAACTATTTATCGAAATTAACAGTAGGGTATGGCGTGGATGTGGTTTTTGAATGTTCCGGTTCTGTTGAAGCCGTGGAGTATGGATTAAATTTTATAAGGAAAGGAGGTAGATATATTCAGGAAGGAATTATCCACCAACCGATTAAACTTAGATTTGATCAAATCTTATTTGACAAAGAGCTGAGTATCATTGGTTCGCGTACTCAGAAGCCTTCTTCCTGGATTAAGGCAATAAATCTGGTAAACGAGGGGAAGGTAAATTTAAAAGAATTGGTTAGTGATGTACTTCCCTTAAGTAACTGGAAAGAAGGTTTCAGGCGAGCAAAGAAAAAAAATTCTATTAAAATAGTTCTTCAGCCGGATAAGTAATATTAGAAAAAATTTCAGGTAAAATTTCAATAACCTGATAGGTTACGAGATTATTGGTTAGTATCGCTTTTTCATTTAGTTGTTAGTTTTAAATACAAAACACAAGATAAATTAGTTAATTGGTTTTCTGGTTAGCTAGCTAGTTTGTTTAGTGTTAATAAATTATTAACCAATTAACCAGCTGACTATGTAACTAACTAACGAATCAAGTACAATATAATTAGAAAGGGGAAGAAAAAATGATAGAATTTAATCTTGAAAAAGGTTTAAAAGGAATAGCTCAAACGACGGTGAATGAAGAAAATTCAGCAGAGAGATTTGCCAAACCTATGCCACCTGCCTTTGCCACTCCCATGTTAGTTTCTTTAATGGATTTAGCTGCCATAAATGCGGTGAAAAAAAATCTTCCGGAAGGTTATATTTCAATAGCTAGCAAAATATCGATTACTCATTTGGCTGCTACTCCTTTGGGTATAACGGTTACTGCCGATGCAACTTTAATTGATATTTTCCAAAATCGATTAACCTTTCAGGTAAACGCTTTTGATGAGGTGGAGAAGATAGGAGAAGGGACTGTAGAAAGATATATTATAGATTTAGATGAATTTTCCAAGAAAATGTTGGAAAGAAAAAAACCACGAGAGGTTGATTTTTAATTGATTAAAAAAGCTTTATTAATAATTGATATGCTTAATGATTTTATCAGGGAAGATGGAAAATTATATATAGGAGACGATGGAAGAAAAATTATTTCACCTATTCAAAAAGAATTAGAGAAATTTAGGAAAGAAAAAAACTCTGTATTCTATATCTGTGATTGTCATCGACCAGATGATAAAGAATTTAATCTTTTTCCTCCACACTGCCTTTCCGGAACTGAGGGAGCAAATATAATTGAAGAGTTAAAACCATCGAAAGATGATTTTGTAATCCATAAAAGAAGATACTGCGGATTTTTTCAGACCGATTTAGATATTTCTTTAAGAGAAGAAGGGATTATAGAATTAGAGTTGGTGGGGGTATGTACTAATATCTGTGTTTTATACACTGCTGTTAGTGCCAGGATGTTAAATTATAAAGTTACAGTTTTAAAAAATGCTGTGGCTTCCTTTGATCAAGGGGCTCATGATTTTGCTTTAAAACAGATGAAAGATGTTTTAGGAGTCGAGATTAGATAATAAATTCTTTTTGTAATTACCGTATCCACTGCAGTTTACACTTACGAAAGTGGGTGCGAGCGTAAGCCCTGTTTATTAGATGCGCACCTCACTTAGCAGGGTAAACTACAATGGGAATCAAATAGCTTAGTAGATATGGATTGGAGTTAATAGTAGTGGCAATAGAAAAATTAAAAGTAGGATTAGCTTTAGGAGGGGGTGGAGCCCGAGGCCTCGCCCACATAGGAGTATTAAAAGTTCTAGAAAGGGAAAATATTCCCATTGATTTAATTACCGGTACCTCAATGGGAGCTATCATAGGAGCAGTATATGCCCTAAAAAAAGATATTTCTGCTATAGAAAAAATTACCGAGAAATATTCTAAAATTAGTGAATTTAATATAGACTTATCTTTTAGCGAAAAAAAAAGAAAAGATAAGCCTTTCTTTTTAAAAAAAATGTCTGATTTTTTGAAAAAAGGTTATATTCTCAATCTTGAACTCACAAGAAAATATATAAATGATGGGAAAGGGTTAAGAAAGGTTATTGAGGAATTAGTGAATAACAAAACCTTCGAAGACACCCAGATTCCCTTTGCTGTAGTGGCCGCGGATTTAGTAAAGGGAGAAAAAGTAATTATAAGAAGAGGAAAATTGTTTGATGCACTTTTGGCAAGTGCTTCTATTCCGGGAATGTTTCCTCCTGTAACATTAGATAAGAAAATCTTGGTTGATGGAGGAATAGTTGATGTAGTGCCAATAGAAACAGCTAAGTCGTTAGGGGCAAATTTCGTTATTGCGATTAGTGTGAGCCAAACCATTAAAAAGAGGGCAGAATTTAATAATGCTGTAGAAATTTTTTTCCGATCTGATTCCATTACCTCTGCCGAATTAAGAAAATTACAATTATCTTTTGCGGATGTAGTAATTACCCCAAAAGTAGGGCGTTTTCATTGGTCTGATTTTTCTAAGCCTGAACAATGTATTCGAGAAGGAGAAATTGCTGCTCAAAATGCTATTTTAGAATTAAAGAAAAAATTGAAGAGGGTAAAGCCAAACTGGTGGAAAAGATTATTTTACTGAAGTTTCTTATCTTTCTTTTCTTTGATCTTTGAGTCTGGCTTTTTGGAAATTTCTTTCTTTTCTTGCCCTTCTATTGAGGAAGTGGTTAATATTTTCTTTTCCGATTTATAACTACTATTTCGATTATCTGTACTATAATATCCACTGCCCTTTAATATGAAGTTCACATTTTTGCTTATTAATCTATAGACTTCTCCATCACAGCCTTTGCATTTTTTAATGGGATCTACTGTAATGGATTGGAATTTTTCGAAAGTATTGCCACATTTTTTACATTTATATTCATATGTTGGCATAATTAGATTCTCCTTCTAAAACATCTAACTGTATATTTTAAACAAATTTACACTTTTGTCAAGATTTTTCTTTCACATTTCCTACGAAAACAAGAATCCATTTCCTTTATGTATTATCAAAAGGCAATCTTTTATTTTCTTATTGATAGAAAAAAAGATAAAAGGTAAGGGTAGAAAAATTAATAAGAAAATATTATTGTAAAAAAAGATTTTTAAAAATTGGAATTCTTAAGATTTATATGATAACATATAAAAGTTATTTAGAAAAAATATATTTGAATTAATTACTCGGAAATATTTTTAATTTGTTTATGATTAATTTAAATGAATATCTAAAAAAGTTGAAAAAGGCAAACTATCCGAAA
>DAOUTX010000178.1 GCA_030668465.1 Atribacterota bacterium
CTTCAAAAGTTATAGTTAGTGAAATTAATGAATATAGAAGAAATATTGCGAAAAGTCTCGGCGCTACGGTAGTCAACCCGGAGGAAACAGATTTAAAAAAATTTATCACGAAAGAAACCTGTTCCGAAGGTGTTGACGTTGCTATAACTACTGTCTTTAAAGAAGATATCATAAAAGAGTGTTTTTTATTTACCAGAAAAGAAGGTACAGTATTTATTTTTGGAAGTGCTATCAAAAATCCAGATTTATTAATTAATTCTAATAAAATACATTATGATCAAATTAATATTATGGGGAGCTCCGCCTATAAGCCCTTTCACTTCAGTATTGCTTTAAAGTTATTAAAGGAAAACCGTATATCAGTGACTCCTTTAATAACTTCGGTTGAACCACTTAAAAACATTAAAACATCTCTTGATAATTATATTAAACCAGAAAATTTAAAAATAATTATTAGAATGTGAGTAAAAAATGAATTCGAAATTTAAGATATTAATAACCGACCCCTATCATCAGAATTTTCATATAGAAAAAGAAATTCTTGCAGAAATCAATGCAGATGTAATTATTAGCCGTTGTAAAACCGAAGAAGATGTAATTAAAATTGGTTCGAATATGGATGGTTTATTGGTTTCTTATGTTCCTATTGGAAAGAAAGTAATAGAAAATTTACATAAGTGCAAAGTAATAGTCAAATACGCAGTTGGAGTAGATAATATTGATTTAGAGGCAGCAACTCTTAAGAAAATATTCGTCGCCAATATACCTCGATATTGTGTAGAAGAAGTCTCTACTCATACCGTTGCTTTGTTATTAAATTTAATAAGAAAAATCTCGAAATATGACCAGTCAGTAAAAAGGGGATGCTGGGATCCTCTGGTAGGTAATCCTATTTTTAGATTGGAGAATAGGGTCTTAGGAATCATAGGTTTTGGTAATATCGGAAAAAGAGTAGCAGAAAAATTTCGTCCTTTTAAACTTTCGATAACCGTTTATGATCCTTTGGTAAACGGTAAAATAATATCTAAATATGGTGCTAAAAAAGTAAAATTAGAAACTCTTTTACCTCAATCAGATTATATCTCTCTGCATTGTCCTTTAAATAAATATACCAAACATTTAATTGACTTTAAGGAAATAGAGATAATGAAAAAGGGAGTTTTTATAATTAATACCAGTCGAGGAGAAATTATTAATCAGAAGGCATTATATAAAGCTATAAAGGATGAAAAAATTGCCGGTGCGGCATTAGACGTGTTAGAAAAAGATCCACCATTCTTAACTGATATAATGAATGCCGACAAGATAATATATACCCCACATGTAGCCTGGAATTCAGTCGAAGCAGAAATAGAATTAAGAAAATTAGCTGCCCAAGAGGTGAAAAGAGTTTTAGAAGGAGGAAAGCCCTTAAATTTAGCTAATAGGGAAGTGTTACGTGGCAGGGAATGATTCTCTGACACGATAAAATTAAAAGGACATTGCTTTTATAAATTCTTCCTGAAAATCAGCTCTTGAAGATAATTCTATATACTTAATATCTTTAGATATCCTTTCACATATTTTTCTCGTTTTTTCAGAAAGCAAAACTATCTCTGCCCCTCTTCCAGCCGCATTACCGGCTGATTCTATTTTTTCTAAAGGCAAATAAGGGATTAACCCTATTTTTATTGCACTTTTCTTATCAATAAAATTACCAAATGCTCCAGCCAATAATATTTTTTGAATATCTTCCGGGGAAATATTTACCTCTTTTAAAAGTATTTTTATGCCGGCATATATTGCGGCTTTAGCTAATTGAACTTCTCTAATATCTTTCTGAGTAAGAAAAATAGGATTCCCGCTTTCTGTTTCCTTACTTTTTACTAAAAGAAATTTATTACCCTTTGGTCCTTTAATAATTCCTTTTCTAATCTCTTCGCTCAATTCAGAATTACATTCTTCTCTATCTATAAGCTTGCCACTTTTATTTATTAATCCTAACTTAAGCAATTCGGCAATCAAATCAATTAATCCCGAACCACATATACCTCTAACTTTGCCATCTTTTATTACCCTATAATCAATAGATTTATTATCTATTTTAACTTTATCTATAGCGCCTTCCGCTGCTCTCATTCCTGAACTAATACGAGCTCCCTCAAACGCTGGTCCAGCTGCTGTAGAACAAGTCCACATTTTTCTCTTTGAGCCTAAAACTATCTCTCCATTAGTCCCTAAATCAATAAAAAGAGATATTTTTTCATTTTTCCACATGCAAATTGCTAAAATTCCCGCTACAATATCTGCTCCTACAAAGGCTGAAACATTAGGAAGTATAAAAACATTTGCTGTGGGCTCAAGCGCTAATCTTGGAATATCTTTTGCTTTTAAATTAAGGCTCTCTTTTATTACAGGAATATAAGGGGAAGGGGCAATGTAAGAAGGATTAAACCCTAACAATAAGTGATGCATACAGGTATTACCAGCAATTGTTATTTTGTATATGTTATTTGTATTAACTCCTGCTTGTTGGACAATTTCTTTAATTATTTCATTTAAAATATTTACTATCTCTCTTTGTAATATTTCTAAGTTCTCTTTTCCTTTTTGAGTAAATCCAATTCGTGAAATAACATCATCTCCATGAATATTTTGAAGATTAGTCTTGGCAATAGCAGAAAGCTCCTCACCAGTATTTAAATCAACTAAATATCCTGCTACTGTAGTTGTTCCAATATCAAAAGCAATACCATAACTGCTTTTGGTAGCATCGCCTTTTTCTATATCTATAATTTCATTATTATATAAAGTAGCTGTTATTTTAAAATTAGCTCTTCTGATTAAAATAGGAATTTTTTTTAATATTTCTACAGATATTTTTAAATTAGAAATATTTTCTATCTTTTTTGA
>DAOUTX010000166.1 GCA_030668465.1 Atribacterota bacterium
GAGGAATGGAGAAAATAAGTAAACAGTAATGAGTAATAAGTAATGAGTAAGGAGTGGGGAATAATAAGCAAAGAAATAAAGAATCATAAAGATTTGGAAGTTTGGAAAAAAAGTATGGATTTTGTTAGTAATATTTACAAAATTACTGAGCCTTTTCCAAACAAAGAACTTTATGGTTTAACAAATCAAATAAGAAGAGCAGCGGTTTCTGTTCCTTCAAATATTGCTGAAGGTGCTGCAAGAAGCTCTAAAAAAGAATTTCAAATTACAGTTTTTTCTTATTTCTTATTACTCATCACTTATTACTTATCACTATGTCTAAAGAGGGAGGATTAATGTGCTATCAATTGAAAATCTTAAGGGAGAATTAACGGATAAACAGTTAGAAAAAATTGTAAAAGAAAGCTTGAAAGATTTTAACGCGATAAAACGAGTTCTTCTGATTCATCCTGATTATACCAGAACAGATTTTACCGATAAATTAATCCCCCTAATCTATCAAGAATTAAAAAACAAAGGAATAAAACAGATTGATTCTCTGAATGCCGGTGGTACTCACCGACCGATGACCAAAGAAGAAATTCGAAGTAAGTTGGGCCTTCCCTCTCAGATTAATTTTGACAATTATTACAATCATGAATATAACGACCCCCAACAACTGGTAACCGTTGGGGAGATTCCCGCCTCTTTTGTGGAGAAAAAAACAAAAGGAGAATTATCTCAATCAATTCCTGTAGTGGTAAATAAATTAATTACGGAAGATTATGATTTGATTGTCGCCTTAAGCGGTACCTTGCCCCATGAAGCAGCAGGTTATGCCGGAGGGTTAAAGGTGTTTTTTCCGGGCATTTCTGGTCCCGAAGTAATAGATTTACTCCACTGGGCAGCGGTGCTTATCGGTATTCCCAGGATTATTGGCACTGTGGATAATCCTACTCGGGAAGTTATAAATGAGGGTTCTTCTTATATATTTGATCAAATAAAGGCACCGACAATTTCTTTCAATATGGTTTTTAAAGAGAAAGGAAATCAGGTAATACCTAAAGGGCTCTATACAGGGGTAGGTTTTAATGGTTTTTTCGAAGCCTACAAGCAAGCAGCAAGTGCAAGTTCTCAACTCCACGTAATTTATATAGATGAACCTCTTGAGTTTGCTGTCCAGGTTATTGATAAAAGTTATGATGAGATTTGGACTGCCGGGAAAGGTTCTTATAAATTGCAGAGCCCCGGAGTAATAGCTAAAGGCGGAGAGATCATTATCTATGCTCCTCATATAAATTGTTTTCATTCTAGATGGAAGATGAATCTTGCCTTAAAGCAAATGGGTTATCATTGTAAAGATTATGTAAAGAAATATTTAGAATCAAATCCTGATTTTAGTAAAAATATAGCTGCTCATGTGATAAATGTTAGAGGAACGGGAATCTTTGATGTTAATTCCGGGAAAGAAGAGTTTGATTTTAAAGTAACTTTAGCGACCGGAATTTCTAAAGAAATTTGTGAATTAGTAGGATTGGGTTATCGGAATCCTGATTCAATTTGCCGGGAAGATTTCATTAGACCAGGAAAACTGTGGATTGAAAATGGAGGAAAATACCTCTATAAAATATAATAAAGTATCAAGTAAATCTAAATATAATCTACGTAATCTTCTTAATCGGTGTAATCAAAGATAAAAGGAGTGAAATAGATAGATGAAAAACGTGGTTATCGCCCAGTCAGGCGGTCCTACTACAGTAATAAATAACAGTATAAGGGGCGCTATTGACGAATTAATTTCCTCTAAAAAAGCTGATAAAATATATGGAGCCATGATGGGCATTCTTGGTATTTTGAAAGAAGAATTAATAGATATTTCTGCTCAAGAACCCAGGCAAATAGCTTTATTATCAGAAACCCCTTCAGCTGGTACAATAGGCAGCTGCCGATATAAAATAAAAAATGATGAGGATTTGGCCCGTATCGTCGAGGTCTTCAATAAAAATAATGTGAGATATTTCTTTTATTGTGGAGGTGGAGACTCCATGGATACTGCTAACAAAATAAGTAAATTAGCCCAAAAAGAAAATTTAAAGCTGATTTGTACCGGCATACCTAAAACTATTGATAATGACGTAGGCGGACCATTGCAGGCTGATGGAACATTTGCGGTATGTGATCATGACCCGGGGTATGGAAGTGTTGCCAGAAATTTAGCCATAAATATACTTGAGGCAAACGAAGAGAATAAAGCTAGCTATACCAGTGACCCTGTTTTGGTAATCGGAGTAATGGGGAGAAAAATTGGTTTTATTCCGGCTGCAGCACGGTTGGCTGATCCCAAAAGAGGGATTCCTTTATTAATAATTCTTCCCGAATCTCTATCCAAAGATGATTATCAAAGTAACTTAGAATTTATTGCCGAAAAAGTTAATGAGAAATTAAAAAAAGAGGGAAGATGTATAGTAGTTATCGGAGAAGGAGTAAATGTAGGAGATTTGGGAATACTGCGAGATAGCTTTGGCCATGCTCAATTTAGCGCTTCTGAAAAGACCGTAGAACAGGTACTTACCAATTATCTTAACGGGATAGATCAGAAAGATAGCCAGGGAAGAGCAAAAACTAGATTAATAGTTAGAGGAATAGCCCGCTCGGAAAGACCGGGCACTCGTCAGAGACGGGAGGTTGCCTATGCATCTGAAATTGATAAAGAAGAGGCTTATCAAACCGGGGCGTATGCTGCTAAAATTGCTTTAGCCGGGAAAAATGGTTTCATGTCGACCATTGTAAGAAATCCTGATTTACCTTATAAAGTAAATTATGATAAAATACTTTTAGATACTGTAGCTAATTCAGAAAGAGAGTTTCCCCAGGAATGGATTACTCCTGATAGAGTGGATGTAACCGATGAATTTGTAAATTGGTCACTACCTTTAATCGGAGGTCCGCTTCCTAAATTTGCAAAATTTAGAAAAATATATGTTCCTAAAAAATGTGAAGAATATATACCTGTGGAGTGTAGAAAGTAAGTAACCAGCAATGGGTAATATGTGATAAGTAAATAGGTAAAGAGTGAGAAATAATGAGTGAAGGGATAAAAAATCATAAGGATTTAAA
>DAOUTX010000019.1 GCA_030668465.1 Atribacterota bacterium
TACTGGAGAGTTTGTGGATATGATAAAAGCAGGAATTGTTGATCCAGCTAAGGTTACTAGATCAGCCTTACAGAATGCAGCCAGTATAGGTGGAATGATTCTTACTACCGAATGTTTAGTTAGCGATAAACCTGAAGAAAAGAAAGATATGCCGGCTATGCCTCCAGGAGGAGGAATGCCAGGTGGAATGGGTGGAATGTACTAAGTAAATTAACAATAAAATAATATAAATATAAAAAAGACCTCTATATCAAAAAGCAAAAAAGTATAGAGGTCTTTTTTAATAATTAAAGATAATTCGAATAAAAAAATGGCATCTTGATTTTATTTTTTACCAAGATGCCATTTTTGTTTAAAAAATATTTATTCTAACGGTTTAATAATTCTGGGTTAGAAAAATAATCTTTAAGTTCTTTAGCCATTACACCGCTTAAGAAAACTAAGCCGATCAAATTAGGGATAGCCATTGCTCCATTAAGTGTATCAGTAAGCAACCATACAAATGGAACTTTTACTACAGCGCCAGCGAAGGCAACTGCAACAAAAAGCCAGGCATAAGGTTTAACTACAGCAGGCCCGAAGATGTAGCGAGCACATTGTTGTCCATAGTAACACCAGGTAATAAGAGTAGAATAACCGAACAATAAGGAACCGAGAGCTACAATAGGTCCACCTAATCCTCCCAAAACAGCAGTAAATGCATGAGCAGTAAGAGCAGTACTGGTAAGACCAGTTTCTAAAGCTCCAGTCATAACAATAACAATACCGGTCATAGAACATACAATTAGAGTATCAATCATAACTCCGACCATGGCAATAGTTCCCTGACGTGCCGGATGAGGAGTTTTGGCAACAGCATGAGCCATGCTTGCACTACCTAAACCGGCTTCATTGGAGAATATTCCTCTTGCTACACCGAATCTCATGGCTTGAGCCACAGTAGCCCCGGCAAATCCGCCAATAGCCGCTCTTCCGGTAAAGGCAGATCTAAATATTTCACCAATTGCCCACGGTAACATATTGATTTTAGAGATTATTATAATCAATGCTCCAATGATGTAAAAAATAGCCATAAAGGGGACCAATTTTTCTGTAACTTCACCAATTCTTTTAATTCCCCCTACTACAACTATCCAGGTTAAAAGGGCCATTACAACCCCTGTAACTATAACTGGTATATTAAATACACTATTCCCTACCAGAGCCATAGAGTTAGTTTGTACCATATCTCCGATTCCAAAAGCACAGATTGCACCGAAAAAGGCGAAGAGCCAACCTAACCATGCCTGACCTAACCCTTTTTTGATGAAATACATCGAACCACCGGCAAATGCTCCGTCTTTATCTTTTATTCTAAATTTTACACCGAGAGTAGCTTCACACATTTTAGTACACATTCCGACTAAAGCAGTAAGCCACATCCATACTAATGCCCCCGGTCCACCGGCAGCAACCGCAGTGGCTACTCCGGCAATATTACCGTTTCCTATAGTTGCAGCAAGAGTTGAAGTAAGTGCCTGGAAAGGAGTAATTTCTCCTTCATTCTTTGCAGAATCATCTTTTTTAAGAGCACCTTTAAAGATAAGTTTTAGGGCATAACTGGTATGTCGGAATTGTGGAAAACCTAACCTGAGAGTTAGAAAAATTCCCGTTCCCACCAATATTATCATCATGGGTGGTCCCCAAACAAATGAATTAATTGAGTCTAAAAAATCCATTATGGCAGTCATATAAAACCTCCTTGGTTTTTAAAAGTTTAATATATACTATAAATATCTACCATTAAATTAATTGTTTTGAGACAAAGTTAATAATTTTATTATGAAAGAATTAAACAGGATAGTTATTGAATATACTATCACCTCCTTAAAGATTATTGGAATACTGTTTTTTTTATTGAATCACCTCACAATCTCTATAGATATTTTTGTGAGTATCATTTTAATATTTTAGTTAATATTAATTATATACTACAAAAAAAACAAAAATCCTTCTTTTTGAGAAAAAAAGTTGTATTTATTTAAATGTTTTTTTCTTATCTTTTATTAAATGGTGGGAGAAAAGGTGTTTCTACAACTTCTGCTTCAACCTCTCTATTCCTGATGGCTATATCTACTTTACTCCCTTTTTCAGTATAAGGAAGATCCAGGATAGCCATAGCATACACTTTTTTCAAAGAAGGACAATAATTACCGGAGGTAATGTATCCTATCTTCTTTTGGTCTTTTCTTACTTCCATTTTAGTTCTTGGAATACCACCCTGAGGGATATAAAGTCCCACTAATTTTCTGCTAATTCCCTTTTCTTTTATTTTAAGTAAAGCATCTTTTCCTATAAAGTTCTCTTTGTCAAATTTTACAGTCCAACCTTGTCCACTCTCTAAGGGATTTACAGTTTCATCAATATCATTACCGTAAAGCCAGTAACAAACCTCGAATCGGGTTGTGTCTCTTGCTCCCAATCCACATGGTTTTATCCCGAACTTTTTGCCTTCCTTGAGGATGCCTTGCCAAATATCTATGATATCTTCGGGTTTAAAGGAATAAATCTCAAATCCATCTTCTCCGGTATAACCAGTTCGGGAAATAAGAATTTTTTTACCGAATAATTCTCCAATTATAAACTTAAAACGTTTCAACTCTTTGAGAGGAATATCTTCTTTCACTAAGGGTTCTAAAAGTTTAATTGCGTCAGGGCCTTGAACTGCTACCTCTCCATAATCCCTACTTTTATTGGAAATATCAACTTCAAAATCACCTTTATTCTTTACAACCCAATCATAATCTTTGATTGAATAATTAGGCGAGGCATTTACTACCAACAACACAAAATCATCTTTTATTTTATAGACAAAGAGATCATCAACCTGGCCACCATGAAGATAACATAAAGGAGAATATTTTATATCTCCATCTTTTATCTTCATTACCGAATTGGTTACCAGATAATCAGCAAAGGAGAGGGCATCTTTTCCTCGCAATTCAATCTCTCCCATGTGGGATACATCAAAGATTCCCACTCTTTCTCTTACCGCAAAATGTTCTTCAATAATACCTGTGTACTGGACAGGCATATCAAAGCCATCAAATGGTATCATCCGTGCTTTTAATTTTAAGTGTTCCTCGTGAAGAGGAGTTAATAATATTTCTTGTTCTTGCATTTATTAAACCTCCTGATTAAAAATCAATATCTTTTTCTTGGTATTTTAGTTCATCTTTTAGTTTTAATTCATCATCATAAGTCAAAATTGCTCTCTTTATAGCTAAGGCATCGTTAGTTCTTCTAATGGGAGTATTATGAGGAGCAGTGGTTAACAATTCAGGGTTTGTTTTAGCTTCATCAGAAATTTTTATCATAATATCAATAAATTTGTCGAGCGTTTCCTTGCTTTCCGATTCGGGTGGTTCCACCATTATAGTTTCTTCAGCGTAAGGCTCAAAATGAGGGAAATAAATGGTGGGTGGATGCATGCCATAGTCCATTATTCTTTTGGCAATATCTAAGGTTTTTACCCCATATTTTTTATACTCTCTTCCGGTAACCGTACATTCGTGTCCACAATAACGGTCATAAGCTGGTTTATAATATTTTTTTAATTTAGCCAAAACATAATTGGCATTGATAATACTCGTTTCAGAAGTATTATAAAGACCGTCAGGTCCCATGGAAAGAATCCAGGTATAAGTCTTAACCAATACTGAGAAATTAGCCCAGAATGCCCTTACCATACCGATGCTCTTTTCTCCCGTATCTGATAGATAATATTTCTTTTGGTTAGAATTAAAAGTAACATTGGGAGTGGGAAGGTAAGGAATAAGGTCTTTTTTTACTCCGATTACTCCAGCACCTGGTCCACCCCCTCCGTGAGGAGTAGAAAAAGTTTTATGCAGGTTAAGATGAACTACATCGAAACCGGCATCTCCGGGTCTGATTATTCCCAGGGAGGCATTAAGATTAGCTCCATCATAATAGAGCAGGCCACCTTTACCGTGGACAATCTTTTCAATTTCTTCTATCCCTTCATCGTATAATCCTACGGTATTGGGATTGGTTAACATTAATCCGACCGTATCTTCGTCCATCAGTTTTGCTAATTCTTCAAGGTCAACTGTTCCCTTTTCATTTGATTTTACTTCAACAACTTGAAAACCTCCCATAGCGGCTGAAGCAGGATTTGTACCATGAGCGGAATCGGGAATTAGCATCTTATGTCGGATGTCTCCGTGGTCTACAAAATATTTTCTCATAATGAGAATGCCGGCAAGTTCACCGTGTGCTCCCGCAGCAGGACCCATAGTATATTCGTCCATACCGGTTATTTCGCATAGTAATTTATTTAAATCATAGATAATCTCCAAACAACCTTGTACGGTCTCTTCAGGGGCTAAAGGGTGGGCGTAGATAAAATTACCCAAAGAGGCTAACTTCTCATTAATTTTGGGATTGTACTTCATCGTACATGAACCCAAGGGATAGATGCCATCATCAAGTCCGTAGTTTAATTTAGAAAGTTTAGTAAAATGTCGAACAACGTCCACTTCCGATACTTCACTAAGTAATTTTTTACCTTTGTTAATAGCGTATTCAGGTAAACATTCTTCAATTCTAATATCATCAAATAAATCTTGAGGTAGTGAATAACCATCTCTACCTTTTACGGTTTTTTCAAATATTAATTTCATATTTATTTCTCCTTATTCTGAAAGAATTTTAGCCACTAAGTTTAAGTTATCCCTACTCAATACTTCAGTAACGGCAAAAAGTAGAACATTATTTAAATTTTCCGCCTGATAAAATTCACAAATCTTAAGAGGAGGAATAAAATTATTTTCTAATAATTTTTTGTTTACAGTAGATACATCTTCTTTACTCTTCAGTAAAAATTCATTGTAGAAGGGATAATTCAATACTTTTTCAAATTTCCCGGATTTTAATAGTAAATTTTCTAAATAATGAGCAGATTTAGCATTAAGAAGAGAAATTTGATAAAGACCTTCAGTGCCCATTAAAGAAAGGAAAATATTAGAAGCGAGAACATTTAGATTGTGATTAGTGCAGATATTAGAAGTTGCTCTTTCCCTCCTTATATCTTGTTCTCGAGCGCGCATAGTCATCACAAAAACTCGTTTTCCGTCCACATCTACTGTTTCTCCTACAATTCTTCCCGGAATTTGTCTGATATACTGTTTTCTGGTTCCTAAATAAGCATTATAAGGACCACCATAATTCAAATCCATCCCAAGTGATTGGGCATTACCAACCACGATATCAGCCCCCATCTCTCCGGGAGCTTTTAAAATTCCCAAAGACATACTTTCTACAATTACGTTGATTAACAGGGCACCTTTAGAGTGTACTATTTCGGAAATTTCTGATATCTTTTCTATACCACCAAAGAAATTAGGACTTTGAATAATTACCGATGCTGCATCCTCCTCAATTAAGATTTTTAATTTTTCCATATCAACCAAACCGTTTTTATAAGGTAAATCAATAATTTCTGTTTCATGAGGAGCTAAATAGGTTTTGACTGTTTCTCGATAATGAGGATGAAGCAAATTCGATACAATAATTTTATTTTTATGAGTTAATCTTAGGGACATCAAAGCTGCTTCAGCAGTTGCTGAGGCACCATCATAAATAGAGGGGATTACCACCTCCATCTTGATAAGCCGGGAAATATAGCTCTGGTATTCAAATATGGATTGTAAGGTGCCTTGACTCAATTCAGGTTGATAAGGAGTATAGCAGGTCCAGAACTCTTCTCTCTGTAGAAGAAATTTTTCTGCTTCCGGGATAAAGTGGCGGTAGGAACCAGCGCCTATCAAAGGTTTCATAGAATAAAAATCCGCATTCTTCTTAGCGATATGAAAAATATTATCTTCTAATTCGCTTTCTGACATTGCTTCCGGAATATTTAATTTATCTTTTAATCGAAGGCTTTGGGGAATACTTTTAATTAAATCTTCGAAAGAGGAAACCCCAATATCTTTCAGCATCTTCTCTTTCTGTTTTTCGGTAGTAGGAATGTATCTCATATTTATTACACCTCTATTCTTTTCTGTATTCAGAATATTCTTGGGCACTCATTAGATTTTTTAATTCATCCTTATTTTCTATCTTCATTTTAGCAATCCAACCTTCAACATAGGGTTCTTTGTTGATAATGGAAGCGTTTTCAATAACTTTTATGTTTACCTCGGTTACTTCACCTGTTACCGGGGTTTTCACATCAGATACGGCTTTTACTGATTCAATAGTAGTAAGGGTATCATCTTGTTTTAATTTTTTTCCTTTTTCCACTTTCTCTAAATACACGATGTCTCCAAGTTGATCCTGAGCATAATCAGTAATTCCTATTGTTCCGATACCATCTTCTACCTTTAACCATTCGTCACTTTTGGTATAATATAAATTTTCTATAACTTTATTACTCATTTGTTATCTTTCCTCCATTCATTTTATAATTAAAATATTAAAAATACATTTTTTGATTTACTCCAAATATCATCTCCTTATTAATTAGTGGTTAGTTTTAAAAACAAGTTTTTAGTTTTCAGTTATCGGTTTACAGTTTTTATAATTTTGTAGGGGCACAATGCATCGTGTCCCTACCCCAGACTTTTGATTTTCTTCAAGCAATACTTGATACGCATTATGATTATTTTCTAGCTTCTGACTTCCAATCTCTATCTTATTATCTCTTTACTATATACTCAATACTAGATACTGTTTTAGAACAATCCCACCGTATTCCCTTCTTCATCAATATCTACTTTAGTAGATGCCGGTACCGAAGGCAATCCCGGCATAGTCATCATGGTTCCCAAAAGGGGATAGAGGAATCCTGCTCCAACAGATGCCCTGACATCTCTTACGGGTATACGGAAATTACCAGGTCTGCCTTTGGCTGATGGTTCATGAGATAAAGAAAGATGAGTCTTGGCCATACACATGGGAAGTTTATCGAAACCTACTTCGGTAAATAGTTTAATCTTCTTTTCGGCTAAGCGAGCATAATCAACTCCTTCTGCCCCGTAGATCTTAGTGGCGATAGTCTCAATCTTCTCTTTGATCGATAAATCTAAGGGGTAAAGATGGTGGAATTTATTAGGTTTTTTAGTGGCTTCTACTACAGCTTCAGCCAATTCTATTCCTCCTTCTCCTCCTTTGGCCCAGACATTATGAGTAACCGCAGCAGTTGCTCCGGCCGTTAAGGCCTTCTCTTTAATCAGCTCAATCTCGGCTGGGGTATCGGTGGGGAAGCGATTGATGACTACTATCGGAGGGATACCGTGCAAAAGGACATTTTCTATGTGTTTCTCTAAGTTTTCACAACCCTTGGCTACAGAATCTAGGTCTTCTTTGGCCAAGGTTTCCTGATCCAGGGGTTTTCCGGCAACTACTTTTATGGCACCGCCGTGCATCTTTAATGCTCGTATGGTACATACTACTACTGCCGAATCTACTTTCAGGCCGCTGGTACGGCATTTTATGTTACACATCTTCTCAAAGCCCATATCCGCTCCGAAACCGGATTCGGTCACTACATAATCAGCCAGTTTGCAGGCAATCAGGTCAGCTAAAACGGAATTATTGCCATGGGCGATATTGGCAAAAGGGCCACAGTGCATTAGGCAGGGACCGTGTTCTAAGGTTTGGATGAGGTTAGGTTTTAGAGCATCTTTTAGGAGGACAGTCATGGCCCCGGCGGCTTTTAGGTCTTCTGCGGTTACCGGATTGCCATCAACGGTATAGGCTACGGTCATTCGACCCAGTCTTTCTCGAAGGTCAAAGACATCGGTAGCCAAAGAGAGGATAGCCATAACTTCTGAGGCTACTGTGATATCATAACCGCTCTCCCGGGGGATGCCATTAACCCTTCCGCCTAGGCCGATAACAATATGACGTAGTGCCCGGTCAGAGATGTCTACTGCCCGGTTGATGTTGATGTTATGGATGTCTATACCCAGTTTGTTTCTTTTCTGCAGGTGGGTATCTAACATGGCACAGAGCAAGTTATTGGCTGCTCCCACTGCATGAATATCTCCGGTAAAGTGAAGGTTTAAGTCTTCCATGGGAACAACTTGAGAATATCCTCCACCAGCTGCTCCACCCTTGATCCCGAAGACCGGTCCCATCGAGGGTTCTCGTAAGGTGTTAACTACTTTTTTACCAATCTTAGCTAAACCCTGGCCTAATCCGATGGAAGTTACGGTCTTACCTTCACCCAGTGGGGTAGGGGTAACGGCAGTTACCACGATGTATTTACCCTGGGGTCTGTCTTTGAGTCTCTTTAGGATATCAGGAGAGACTTTGGCTTTGTATTTACCGTAGAGATCTAATTCATCCTCTCCTATCCCGATCGATGCAGCAATTTCGGTGATCGGTTTTAATTTAGCTTCTTGAGCAATCTGTAAATCTGACTTCATTTAGGTGCCTCCTGATTTTAATTTTTACTATTTTATTTTAAAGCAAAAAAAGACAGAACGGAAATATTCAAAGATTATTTCTACTCTGTCCTTTTACCTGAGAGTTTAAATGTATCATAAATCGTGCCCCTTCGGCTCCTTTTCTATAAAAGAAAAGATTTCTTCCCCTACTTTCATACAGATTACTGTATTCAATTAGGAGAAATTTTTTATAAGTATTACTTTGTTAATTTGCTATCAATTCTAAATATATATTATACTACATTAATTTATAAAAATCCTTCTTTTTTTTAAAAAAATTTAAAAAAATTAAATAAATATTGTTACAGATTAAAGATATGTTATAATTGTTACTGTGAATGAATTACTAAAGAGTAAATTGTTAGAAATTTACAGGATATATTATAGAAATCGAAGAATATAAACTGGAGGGATTTGTTTGAAAAGAGAAAAAAGAAAAGAATGGATTGCAATTTTAGATTTTGGTTCGCAATATACCCAATTAATCGTCAGACGGATAAGAGAAGCTAAGGTTTATTCGGAAATACTTCCTTATTACATTGACTTTGAAAAAATCCGATAGGATCCACCTAAAGGGATTATTCTCTCCGGAGGTCTGGCAATCTTTTGGCATTCTACTCCCGATAAAAACGGTAGGGGTGATGGGAGATATTCGAACCTATGATTTTGTTCTTGCCTTACGGATTGTAAACAGTAATGATGGTATAACTGCTGATTGGGCTAAAATACCTTATACAATATTAGGTAAGATATCTAATAAAATTATTAATGAAGTCGAAGGTATTAATCGGGTGGTCTATGATATAAGTTCAAAATCACCAGCAACGATCGAATGGGAATGAAAATAGCGGGTAGCGTTTAGCATAGAGCGTAGAATTAGGAAAGAAGAAAAAAGAATACAGGTGCCAGAATATAATAACATCTCGTATCTCGTAAGAATTAGTTAGTTAAAGAATTAACATAAATTAGTTAACCAACTAACTAAATACTTAATAATTACAAATATTTAAAGATAATTTATAATTACGAAAGGATGGATGGTTAGAAGCAAATGTCCACATTAGTAGTAGTTGGATCTCAATGGGGAGATGAAGGAAAAGGTAAAATTACCGATTTGCTTTCCGAGGAAGCAGACATTATTGTTAGATATCAAGGGGGTTGTAATGCAGGCCATACGGTAGTAAAGGGAAATAAACAATTTATCTTTCACCTTGTGCCTTCTGGTATCTTGCATAAAGGGGTAAAATGTCTTATCGGTAACGGAGTGGTGATAGATCCGGAATCTTTATTACAGGAAATAGAAAATTTAAAGAAAAAAAACATAGAAATTGATGATAATTTATACATAGATTTTAAAGCACATATTGTCTTACCTTATCATAAAGCCTTGGATGAGGTAAAAGAAATGAAAAGAGGGAAAGATAAAATAGGTACAACCAAAAGAGGTATTGGTCCAGCCTATACCGATAAAATTGCTCGCACCGGGATAAGAATGATTGATTTAATCGATGAAAAGTTTTTACCCAAAAAATTAGAGAATAATCTAAACGAAAAAGCTACTATTTTTGAAAAATTATATGGGCTTAAAATATCTAATCAGGAAAAGAAGGATATTTTAAAAAAATATAGGGAATATGGTCAATTGTTAAAAAAATACGTGACAGATGTTTCCCTATACCTGAATCAGGCAATTAATGAAAATAAGAAAATATTATTTGAAGGTGCTCAGGGGACTCTCTTAGATGTTGACCATGGGACTTTTCCTTATGTAACTTCCTCTAATCCGATAGCCGGCGGGGCCTGCATTGGAACAGGCGTAGGTCCTACTAAGATAGACAGAGTTATGGGAATAACCAAAGCCTATACTACCCGAGTAGGTAGAGGTCCTTTCCCCACGGAAATGCAAGGGGAATTGGAAGAATATACCCGTCAAAAAGGGGGAGAATTTGGAGCAACTACCGGAAGGCCTCGAAGATGTGGTTGGTTCGATGCGATATTAGTAAACTATTCAGTCAGAATTAATGGGATGGAAAGCATGGTTTTAACCAAGATAGATGTCCTAAGTGATTTTGAAAAGATCAAAATATGCACTTCTTATAAGTATAATGAAAAAATAATAAAAGATTTCCCAGTTAATTTAGAGACCTTACAGAACTGTATCCCAGTATATGAAGAGATGGAAGGATGGAAGGGAGATATTTCTCAGATAACTAAATACGTAAACCTTCCCCAGCAATTAAAGGATTATGTTATCCGCATAGAAGAATTGGTAAAAACTAAAGTAGTTATTGTATCTGTAGGCCCCAAGAGAAGTCAAACTATTATCAGAGAAAATGTATTTAAATAAAGAATAAAAGTTAATTAGTTGGCTAGTTAGGAAATTAGAAGTCAGAAGCCAAATTCGTGTCTCGCATCATTAGCATCTTTTGTATTTTCTTTACTAACGACTAAC
This sequence comes from Atribacterota bacterium, assembly GCA_030668465.1. Lineage (GTDB taxonomy): Bacteria > Atribacterota > Phoenicimicrobiia > Phoenicimicrobiales > Phoenicimicrobiaceae > Sediminicultor. Next base: position 10,906 of record DAOUTX010000019.1, read on the forward strand.
AACTATTCACCAACGACTAGTTAAGAGGCGATAATAATGATTGATAGATATTCCCTCCCGGCTATGAAAAATATCTGGGAAGAGAAGAATAAATACAAAACTTGGTTAAAAATAGAACTTTTAGTCTGTGAAGTTTTATTTGAATTAGGAAGGATAGACCAAGAAGCTATTGAAAACATTAGAAAAAACGCTAGATATTCTATAGACCGTATTCAGGAAATAGAAAAAGTAATTCGGCACGATGTACTAGCTTTTATCACTGCCGTGGGAGAAAATCTAGGAGAACATTCCCGTTATTTCCATAAAGGATTGACCTCTTCTGATATATTAGATACTTCTTTAGCCTTGATGTTAAAACAGTCTGCTGAAATAATAATAGAAGATATTGAAAATTTGATAAAGGTATTAAAAGAAAAAGCACTAGAGCACAAATATACTCTGATGGCAGGAAGGACGCATGGTATTCAGGCCGAACCGATTACTTTTGGCTTTAAAATAGCTTTGTGGTTCTCTGAAATGCAGAGAAATTTGGAAAGGATGAAGAGAGCGCAGGAAGAAATAAGTTATGGTAAGATATCGGGAGCAGTAGGCACCTTTGCCCACATTGACCTCCATGTTGAGGAATATGTTTGTGCAAAATTAAGTTTGAAATCAGCTAAGATTTCTAATCAAATTATTCAAAGAGACCGACATGCCTATTATTTGGGTACCTTAGCAGTAATTGCCAGTTCTTTAGAAAAGTTTGCCACTGAAATAAGGGGGCTACAAAGGACTGAAATTTATGAAGTAGAAGAAAAATTTTCCACTGGGCAGAAAGGTTCTTCAGCTATGCCTCATAAGAGGAATCCTATAATTTGTGAAAGAATTTGTGGACTTTCTCGAGTAGTTAGAGCTAATGCTATGACTGCTATGGAAAATGTAAATCTATGGCACGAGAGGGATATTTCTCATTCTTCTGCAGAGCGGATTATTATTCCTGATAGCAATATTCTAATCGATTATATGTTACAAAAATTTGCTAATCTTATTTCTAATTTAAATGTGTATCCCGACAGAATGAAAGAAAATTTAGAAAAAACTAAAGGTCTGATATTTTCTCAAAAGATAATGTTGGAGCTTACCGAAAAAGGTCTTTCTCGAGAGGAAGCTTACCGGATGATGCAGGGAATTTCTATGCGGGTTTGGCAAGGTCA
>DAOUTX010000227.1 GCA_030668465.1 Atribacterota bacterium
AGGTTTTTAAAAATATTTTTAAAATATATAATATTAATAATATATGGAATCACAGATCTTCGCATTTAACATACCATAATTTCTTAAATATGATTTGCCTTAAGAAGTTATATCAAATGTGAAGGCCGACCCTCCCCCTTTTTTTTGCTATATTAACAAATAAAGTTTAGTATTATTTGTACAATCTTTGACGAACTGCATCATACAGAATTATCCCAGCAGCTACTGACGCATTTAAGGATTCAGTGGATCCTAAGATAGGAATTTTTATTTTTTTATAAGCCGCCTTCCTCCATATATCATTTGGTCCTCTATTTTCGTTTCCAATTACTAAAGCGAAAGGCTTTTTGAGATTAGCGGAATAGTAATATTCTTCACCATCTAAATCTGCTACCATAATATTTATAGAGTTGTAGTTTAACCATTTGACAGCCTCATCATCATCAAGACCATTTATAATAGGCACCTGAAACAGAGAGCCCATTGTAGACCTAATAACTTTTGGGTTGTATAAATCTACTGTTCCTTCAGTTAATAGTACTGCGGTAGCACCTGCTGCAGCGACGGTTCTTATAATTGTTCCAAGATTTCCAGGATCCTGCAGGCCATTTAAAACAACTACTAAAGAATTTGTACCAAGAGTTATATCTTCCAATGATGTTTCTATTTGCTCGGCTACAGCTATTATTCCTTGAGGACTAACCGTATCTGAAATTTTCTTAAATAGATTATTGGGCAGTCTTAAAATCTGACAACCTTGATTAATTTTTGGCACATTTTCTGCTGTTTCATTAATAATAAGGTATTTTATTTTTATTCCCCTATTATTAGCTTCCTCAAGAAGCCTGGTGCCTTCTATAAGAAATAATCCACTGCTTTCACGAACTTTTTTTTGATTTAAGCCTTTTAGTAACTTATATATTGAATTTCCCTTGGAAGTAATATCTTTATACTGTTTCACCTATGATGCTCCTCTATAGCTTAATTGACAACTATCAACGCATACCTTACACCTTGAGCTTTGCTAGCGTAACAGGATACAATATCAAATTTATCGAAGTTCTATATAAAATCCTTTTTTATTTTAAGGCATGAAATTAATTTAAATTATCTTTGTTTGCTATATACTATACTACATTTATTTTAAAAATCCTTCTTTTTCTAATTGTGAACCATCTATAAAGAAAATAGGACCTGTTGTCCTTATTTATTCTAATAAACTAAATGGCGATTATATAAGAGGTTTTTAAAATTTTTCTGAATCATTTTAGTTATAATAGTGACTCAGGTATATATTTAAAATGAAGTTTAAAAAATAATATGTTATACTATCCAACAGAATTTAAAATAAAAATGGGTAAATTGTAAAACAAACTTATAAAACTAAGTGGTACAAAACTCGTAATAAAACAACCTAAAAAAAGTCCAATTATAAAACGCTTAGGACAATATTTATATAAAAAAGGAGGAGAGCATAGAATGATTAAAAGATCAAGAATTAGTCTTAACAGAATCATTTATCCAAAATTGAAATTGGAGGATTATTATAAATTTACTAAAGATTTGGGATTGAATAAAATTGAACTACGTAATGACCTTCCCGGAGAAAAGATAATTGATGGCTATACTCCCGGGCATCTAAAAGAACTTTCAAAAAAATATGGAGTGGAAATATTAACTATCAATGCCTTACAAAAATTTAATTTAGGCGCGATCCTGTCAGAGACTATAAAGGAATTGAAAAAATTAATTAATCTCTCGCTATCTATTGGTTGCAGGGCTATTGTATTATGTCCCAATAATGATGTTAATGATAAAAGGGGTTCAGAGAAGATTTTTGAAGATACAGTAAAAGCTTTAAAATCTTTTGGTCCCTTATTTCGAGACAGCGGAATGCAAGGTTATTTAGAGCCTTTGG
>DAOUTX010000007.1 GCA_030668465.1 Atribacterota bacterium
CTTTTTAAATCTTCTTTGTTTAAAATATTTAATTCAACCCTAATAGGAAAACGTCCTTGTAATTCAGGTATTAAATCAGAAGGCTTTGAAGTGGTAAAAGCACCGGCAGCTATAAATAAAATATGGTCGGTCTTTACTGCTCCATATTTAGTCATAACTGTTGAACCCTCAATAATAGGTAATATATCTCTTTGAACTCCTCCTCTGGACACATCTGGTCCGTATGATTTTCCTTGCGTAGCAATTTTATCGATTTCATCAAAAAAAACAATCCCTAAGTTTTCCACCCTATCAATAGCAGCTCGAATTACTTCATCCATATCAATTAATCTTTGAGTTTCAGTATAGAGTAATATTTTACGAGCCTCTGCAATTGTAACTTTTTGTTTTTTCCTTTTTTGAGGGAACATTCTGCCTAGAATGTCTTTAAAATTGATTCCCATTCCTTCTATCCCTGAATTAGAAAAAACTTCTACTGTAGGCTGAATGTTTTCCTCAACTTCGATTTCAATTAGTCTATTTTCCAACTCACCTTTTTCTAATTTATCTTTAAACTTTTTTCTAGTCCTTTCAAATCTTTCTTCTCTTTCATCTTTTTTTGTTAAAATTTCAAAAGATTCTTTATCTTCTTCTTTAATTTCAGAATAAAGTGAACTATCTGATAAATTTGTCCTTTGTTCTTTTCTTTTGCCTGATGCGGGAAATAAATAATCTATTATTTTTTCACTGACCAGCTGTTTTGCTTTATCTTCTACCTTACTGGCCCATTCTTTCCGAACCAATTGAAGACCTACTTCTGTTAAATCTCTGATTATGGATTCCACATCTCTTCCTACATAACCTACTTCAGTAAATTTTGTTGCTTCAACTTTTACAAAGGGGGCTTTAACCAATTTTGATAATCTTCTAACGATTTCTGTTTTTCCAACTCCTGTAGGCCCGATCATTATGATATTTTTTGGGGTCACTTCATCTATTAATTCCGGAGGTAATTTCTGTCTTCTAATTCTATTTCGTAAAGCTATAGCTACAGCTTTTTTAGCATTATCTTGCCCGATTATATATTTATTAAGTTCGGAAACAATTTGTGAGGGGGTTAAATCGTTAATCAATTATTATTCCTCCTTTCTATTATAATTTTTCTACTGTTATTATATCATTAGTATATATACAAATTGAAGCAGCAATTTGTAAAGATTCTAAGGCTATTTCAGAGGCAGATAAATTTGAATATTTAACCAACGCCTTAGCTGCCGCCAATGCATAAGGGCCACCTGATCCAATAGCAGCGATATTATCATCCGGTTCTATTATATCACCAGTTCCGGAAACTATAAAAATATGCTCTTTGTCTGCAACAATTAATATCGCTTCTAATTTTCTTAATATTTTATCAGTTCGCCACTCCTTGGCTAAAGAGATAACCGCTTTGGGTAAATTTCCGTGAAGCTCATTTATCTTCTTTTCAAATTTTTCAAATAAAGTAATAGCATCAGCGCTTGCCCCGGCAAATCCGGTAAGCACTTTTTCATCATACAGTTTTCGTATTTTTACGGTACTGTTTTTCATAATGGTATTGCCCATACTTATCTGGCCATCACCAGAAATAGCGACTTCGCCTTTATGTTTTATGGTTAAAATTGTAGTTCCTTTAAACATCTTTATTTCATCTCCTTTTAAAATTTTGATATTAAGTCCTGGGATGAGATTTTTTATAAATTATTTTTAATCTTTCTTTTGTAATATGAGTATATATTTGAGTAGTAGATAAACTCTCATGCCCTAAAAGTTCCTGAACAGAACGTAAATCCGCCCCACCTCCTAAAAGATGTGTAGCAAATGAATGCCTTAAAACGTGAGGACTTATCTTTTTATTTAAACCAGCTATTTTCATATATTTAATAATAATTCTACGTATACTTCTTGTTGATAATCTACCTCCAAAACGATTTAATAATAGTGCATTTAGGTCATTTTTATTTACGTCAATATTTTTCCTAAATAAATTTCTATTGGTTAAATATTCTTTTATTGCTTTTATACTCGGATTGCCCAAAGGAAGAATTCTTTCCTTTGAACCTTTTCCGAATACTCTAACAGTTTTTTCATGCAGGTCTATATCGTGAATATTCAAATCCACTAGTTCTCCAACCCTCATCCCAGTGCCATAAAGCAGTTCAAGGATTGCCCTGTCTCTAATTCCAAATATTGTATGCTGGGGCGGCGTTTCAATAAGTTGGTTAATTTCTTGTAAGTATAAAAAATAAGGCAACCTCTTGTTTATCTTAGGTGTTATTAAATTAATAGTCGGATTAATATTTACTATACCTTCTCTTGATATAAATTTAAAGAAAGAACGAATTGCAGAAATTTTTCTGCAAATGCTTCTTGTCGAATAATCACACTTCTTTAGATATACAATGTATCTTCGCATGATACTGCGGTCAATATATTGTATATTATTTCCCTTTATTATTTTATGATCCTCTAAATAATTTAACAATTGTAATAAATCATTTTTATAGGAAATAATAGTATTATGGGAATAATTTTTTTCATTCTTTAGAAAAGAAATATACGAATTTATGTGTTCTTTCAAATTTAAACACTCTTCCTTTTTTTATTTTTGTTAAGGAGCAAATTTTACTTATCTCACAATAAATTACTATTGTTAGCGTAAATTTTAGTGAAGTAGTTAGATAGAAGGAAGAACGCTGCTTTTTTACTATTTTTTTCTGTCTTCTTTCCTAACTATACGCTCCACGCTGTACGCTCTACGCTATTCTTTACTATATACTCGATACTATATTTACCTGTTTACTGCTACCTGTCGATTATTTTTTATGCCCTTTGATAAAATCTTTATAATCACAAGCTGGGTTGCTGCATTTATAATAAAATCCGCTTTTTTTATTTTTACTTAGTACCAAAATATGGTTACATTGGGGACACTTTTTATCAACCGGCTTATTCCAGGTCACAAAAGAACATTTCGGATAATTGCTACATCCATAGAAGGTTCTACCTTTTTTGGTCTTTTTTCTAATAATCTCTCCCGAGCATCCCTCCTCAGGACAAGATATACCAATTTTATCTAAAAAAGGCTTGGTGTTTTTACAAATGGGGAACCCTGAACAAGCTAAAAATTTACCAAAACGTCCATTTTTTATTAACATTTTACGGCCACATTTATCACATATTTCGTCACTTTCTATCTCTGGTATTTTAATTTTTGGTGCCTTATTCCCTTTTTTCAAATCATTGGAAAATGCCCTGTAAAATATATCTAAAACATTTTCCCACTTTTTTTTATCAGATTCGATTTCATCGAGCTGCTTTTCCATTTTTGCAGTAAAAGCAATGTTTACAATATCGGAAAAATATTGAATTAAAAAAGAGTTTACTGTTATTCCCAATTCTGTAGGTCTAAATTTTTTATCTACTTTTTCCACATATGTCCGATATTGTAAGGTGCTTATGGTCGGTACGTATGTACTGGGTCGTCCTATCCCTTCTTTTTCTAATCTTTTTACTAGGCTTGCTTCTGTATATCTGGGAGGAGGTTTGGTAAAAGATTGATTTGCCTTAATTTTTAACAACTTAAGCTCATCTTTTTCTTCAAGATCAGGAATTTTATTTAAATCCTGATTGTTTTGGCCAGATAGAATCATATATCCCTTAAATAGTATCCGATAGCCGAAAGTTCTAAAGATGTACCTTCCTGATTCTATATCTATAGTAATTTTTTCCAGATAAGCAGCTTTCATCCTGCTTGCTATAAATCTTTGCCAGATTAAACTATATAATTTATATTGGTCATTAGTTAGATATTTTTTAATCGATTCCGGGTGATTGAATACATATGAAGGCCTGATAGATTCATGAGCATCCTGAATCTTTACATTTTTTATTTTATTTTTCCCTTTTTTTAAATTTTGAGATGATTTGGCAAAGTCTTTACCATAATGCTCTTCAATATATTTTTTCGCCTCACTTTTTGCTTCATCAGATACTCTTATCGAGTCAGTCCGCATATAGGTAATTAAACCAATATTTCCTTTATTACCTAAGGTAATACCCTCGTATAATTGTTGAGCTACGAACATAGTTTTTTTAATGGGAAAATTCAATTTATTATACGCATCTTGTTGTAAAGTACTGGTAGTAAACGATGGTTGCGGATTTTTCGATTCTTTCTTTTTGTTTATACTTTTAACATAGATATTCTGATTTTTTACTTCTTCACAAATTTCTGTTGCTTCTTTTTTAGTTTTAATAGTTGCTTTTTTAGAATTTACCGAAAATAGTTTCGCCTCAAAAGGCTCTGCCTTTTCATCTTCAATTTTTTTAAATGAGGCATTTATTGTCCAATATTCTTCTATTTTAAATTTACCAATTTCCTCTTCTCTATCGCATATTAAACGTAATGTTACAGATTGTACCCTTCCTGCACTCAATTTTTTACCAATCTTTTTCCATAATAATGGACTGATCTTATAACCTACCAGTCTATCCAGTAATCTCCTGGCTTTTTGAGAGTTAACCATATTAAGATTAATTTCTCTTGGATTTTTAAAGGCCTGGGATACAGCTCTTTCAGTTATTTCATTAAAGATAACCCTGTTCTTCCCTTCGTTAACCTTTAATTTTTGGGCAATATGCCAGGCAATGGCTTCACCTTCTCTATCCGGATCAGTAGCTAAAAATACCCTCTCTTTACCTTTAGTGTTTTTTTCTAATTCTTTTAATGCTCTTCTTTGTTTCGGAATAACAACATATTCTGGGCGGAAATTATTTTCAACATCTATTCCCAATTTTGTTTTAGGTAAATCAATTAAATGTCCCCTACTTGATTTAATAGTATAGTTACTGCCCAATATTTTTTTTAATGTTTTTTCTTTGGTTGGTGATTCAACTATTACCAGATATTTAGTCATTTTTTATCCTTTAAAACCTTTTTTCCTTTGATTTTTTTTATTTTCCTTTCAATCGGTTAAAAATATCTTGCTGCCATGAAGGTAATATTATTGCGCCATAAGGGCAATGTTCATCACAGCAAAAGCAAGAAATACATTTCTTTCTATCCGCTTCAGGAAATTTATTGGTTAAACTCATTGCTAAAACAGGACAAACTTCAATACATTTTTTACATATTTTACATTTATTATGATTTACTATCGGCTTAATAGATGCAAAATTAAATATATGAGGGACCGCTTTTTTTCTTATTCTTTGCAAAATACCATTATTTGGTGTTTTAAATCCCGAAATTACTTTTAATTCTCCATCAACAATTATATGGGAGATATCTATCTCCCCTAAATTTCTTTCTTTAGCAATCTGTAATAACTCAATTATATCAGGTTTAAGTCCCATCATAGCAGCCATAACCGAATCAAGAGAGATACTATTATCACTACTTATTATTTTATTTATGATTCTAATTTTTCCATTGGTAGGACCAGCACCTTCCATACCGATTATAGCATCCATAATATTTAAATCGGGGACCCTTATCTGATAAATATCTACTAGTAATTCAGCAAATTCATCAATAGATCGATTTAATGTATGTAATTGTGCTTTCTTCCCTCCCGGAATAATACCGAACATATTTTTTATGGCACCGGTAATAGTAGTTAAACTGTGGGTTTTGAACTTTGGAACATTAATGACATAATCTGCCTCTTTAACTATCTTGGAGATAAAAAGTTCATCTATAAATTTTGACTCTACTTTTACCTCTAATACTTCCCCGGCAATATTACGATAACAACCTTCAGAAGCATCTAATATTCCGGTAATTTTTGCTATTTTAAAGGGGTCGAAGTGAATGCTCCCGGAATTATCTCCCACTACTATTTCTTTAGATCTACACTTTTTTAATTCTTGAACAATTGCAGATATTACTCTTGGGTCGGTAGTCACCCCTCTCTCCGGAGGGAAGGGTCCTAAGATGTTTGGCTTCACTAAAACTTTTTTATCTTTTACTTTATCTTCTACCCCAAATATCTCAAAAACATTTTTTATTATTTCAGGTATTTCATTATTTTGTACATCACTGATTATAACTTTGGACATATTTCCTCTGTTAATTTCATTTTTTAATTTTGATCTTTTCTCCGATTTTTCTTTCTGTCTTTGATTTTAATCTTTGAATATTTTCTTTATGTTTAAAAATACCGATAATCATAATTATCGCACTGAATATAATATATTCATAAGGTTGTTTAAATAATATTGTAAAAATAAAAATAGAAATTACAGCGAAAATAGATGCTAAGGAGACATATCTTGTTGTTATTACAACAACCCCTCCAATTATTAATGCTAAAATTGATATCGTTGGATTGAGAGCAAATACAACTCCAAATGTAGTAGCTATACCCTTACCGCCTTTAAACCCGAGAAATAAAGACCAGTTATGACCACATATTACCGCTAACCCTGCAATAGTTAAGATTAATGAACTATCAATGTTAAAATATTGTGCTAAATAGATAGAAAAGATGCCTTTACCAATATCGCCAATTACTACTAAAGAAGCTAATGGAGGTCCCAATATCCTAAGAGCATTGGTTGCTCCTATGTTTCCACTGCCGTATTCCCTTATGTCAACCTTCTTAAATAATTTACCTACAATATATCCAAAAGGAACAGAACCTAAAAGATAACAGCTTATAATAATTAAAGCAATCTTCATATTGTTTCCCTCTCCCCCTTTTTTTTCGATAAATCGATAACTACAGGTGAGCCTTCAAAACCAAAGGCTTTATAGATATTATTTTCTAAATATCTGTGATAAGAAGTATACATTAATTTAGGATTGTTTACAAATAATAGAAATTTAGGTGGTTTTATCCCTGTTTGAGTAGCATATCTTATTTTTAAGGTATTCCCCCTTACATATTTTGGAGGATTTTTAAAAATAATTTCTCTTATAAAAGCATTTAATACCGAAGTAGGAATCTTTTTACTATATTGTAAGGCAACTTCTTTAATTTTTGAAATAATTTTTTTAATATTATAACCAGTTATGGCAGAAGTCATTATCACAGGAGAGTTTTTTATAAAAGACAATTCATATCTTATCTCATCAATAAATAATTTTTTATCTATGTTATCTTTAATTAAATCGAATTTATTTAATATTACAATGCAGGCTTTTCTCTCTTTTTGAATGTAATTTGCTATTTTTTTATCCTGCATGCTTACTCCCTGTGTAGAGTCCAATATTAATAACACTATATCTGAATTATGTACCGCCTCAAAAGTTCTTAACGTACTGTAATATTCAACATCCTCTTTCGGTTTGGCCTTGTCTCTCAAACCTGCGGTATCTATAAATATTAATTTTAATGAATTATGTTTAAAAATTATTTCAATAGCATCTCTGGTAGTACCGGGATATTCACTAACTATTATTCTATCTTCTCCTAAAATATAATTTAATAAACTTGATTTTCCTACATTGGGTTTTCCAATAATTGATACTTTTATAATGTTTTCTTCTTCTTCCTCCGATTCTATTTTTACTTCTGAAATACAAGATACTATTCTATCTAATAGATCATCAACATTTAATCCATGTTCTGCTGAAACTATATAAGGGTCTCCAAATCCTAATTCGTAAAATTCATATAATTTTAATTCACTTCCCCTTACATCTCCCTTGTTGGCAACCAGTATATTTGGTTTATTTTTTTCTCTAATCGCTTTAGCTACTTTAAAATCATCCGGATTTATTCCCTCTTTGATATCGACCAATAATATGATTAAGTCTGCCTCTTCAATAGCTAATTCAGTTTGAATAGCTATTTTTTTTTGCATTTCTTCCCTTTTTACAAAATCCACACCCCCGGTATCTACCAGAGTAAATTGCTGTCCTTTCCATTCACATTCTGCATATATCCTATCTCTGGTAATCCCGGGTACATTTTCTACAATAGCAGTTCTTTTTTTGGTGATTCTATTAAACAAAGTCGATTTTCCCACATTTATTCTTCCGATAATTGCAACAATAGGTTTTCTCAAGACAACTCTCCCATTTTGTATAAAATACACAGTAACAAATAATGAGTAATGAGTAACAAGTAATGAGCTTAAATTTCTTAAATCGCTAAAACAGGTACTTATAACTCATTATACATTACATCTTTTGTTAGCTAGTTAGTTGGTTAGCTGGTTAAGAATACAGAAAACAGAATACAGGAATCTAATTCTCATCTCGTACAAAATACAGTGATAAGTAATGAGTAATGAGCTTAAATTTCAGAAATTATAAAAGCAGTACTTATTACACGTTAATTATCACACATTACACATTAAATCCCTTATTGGTTAATTAGTTAACTGGTTCTCAATGATTTATTAACTAACTAACCAGGTAACTAACTAACTAGCTAACCAAATGTATACGCTCTACGCTAGTCTTATTCACTAACGACTAATTTAGAAGATTTTTTATTTTCTTTGTGGTCATTTCAGGATTTGCGCTTTTAAATATAATTTGACCAACCACAATTATATCTACCCCGGCTTTAACTACATTAGAAATATTGTCTAAATTTATACCACCGTCAACTGCTAAGCTTATTGATTTTTTTTGATTATCTATTATTTTCCTGGCCTTTTCTATTTTAGTAAACATCTCCGGAATAAATTTTTGCCCGCCAAAACCGGGATTGACGGTCATTAATAATAAAATATCTATTTTATTAATTAAAAATTCAATAGCACTTAGAGGTGTTGCTGGATTTAAAGCAATACCGGATTTTACATTAGCCTCATTAATAGTTTGGATAAGTCTGTCAAGGTAGTTAGAAGTTTCGTAATGTACAATTATAATATCTCCGCCAGCATTAATAAATGATTTAATATGATTTTCTGGTTTTTCTACCATTAGATGAACTTCCAAAGGAAGAGAGGTTTTGCCTTTAATTGATCCTACTATCTTGGGGCCAAAGGAAATATTCGGAACAAAATTTCCATCCATAATATCTCAGTGAATTAAATCTGCTCCTCCGTTTTCTATTTTTCTTAATTCTCTTTCCAAACAGGTAAAATCTGCATCTAAGATTGAGGGAGCTAATTTTATTGTCATAACTATAACACCGCCTCTTTATATAAATAATTGTGTATTTTAAAAACTTTGGTGATCATTAATACAGCCATAATTTGCGATCAAGACTTCTGTATTGAATAGCTTCGGATAAATGAGAAATTTCTATATTCTCTGATTGTTCTAAATCAGCTATAGTTCGAGCAACTTTTAATATACGATCATAGGCTCGTGCGCTTAAATTTAACTTTTCTATAGCTTTGTAAAGTAAATTTTTAGCATTATCATTAATATTACAATATTCCTGAATCTGTTTTTTGGTCATTTGGGCATTACAAAAAATACTGTCTTTACAATATCTTTCACTTTGTGTTTTTCTTGCTCTTTCTACTCTTTCTCTTATAGCAAAAGAGTTTTCTACAGAATCTTTCTCCATAACCTCTCGACAATTTACGCGGGGGACTTCAATATGAATGTCAATTCGATCTAATAACGGCCCCGATATTTTTGAACGATATTTAACAATCTGAGACGAACTACAGGTGCAAACTTTAACCGGATCACCATAAAAACCGCAAGGACAGGGATTTAAAGACGCTATTAGCATAAAAGAAGAAGTATAACTAACAGAACTTAGAGAGCGTGAAATGGTAACTATCCCGTCTTCCAGTGGCTGACGCAGAGATTCTAAAGCGCTTCGGGAAAATTCTGGTAATTCATCTAAAAATAGTACACCATTATGAGCCAGGCTAATTTCTCCCGGTTTGGGTGTCCTTCCTCCTCCGATTAATCCAACATTACTTATAGTATGATGCGGAGCCCTAAACGGTCTCTCCGTAACCAAAGAGATATCCGGTGGAAGTAAATTGGCAATACTATATAATTTGGTAATTTCTATAGATTCTTCCAGCGCTAAAGAAGGAAGGATGGTTGGAAGCCTGCGTGCCAACATGGTTTTTCCGGAACCTGGAGGACCAATCATTATAACATTGTGACTTCCAGCTGCAGCTACTTCAAAGGCTCTCTTGGCATGTTCCTGACCTTTAATATCGGTAAAATCTATTTGACTGTTTTTGCTTAATTTAAAGATATCCTCTAAATCTATAGAAACCGGCTCTATCAATATTTTTTTATTTAAAAATTCAATTACTTCGCAAAGTGAATTAACAGGAAATACATTTAGTTCTTTAATTATTCCTGCCTCTTTAGCGTTTGCCTTAGGAACAAGTAATTTTTTTTTACCCATTATTTTTGCCATCAATGCAATGGGAAGCACACCACTTACCGGTTTTATACTTCCATCTAAAGATAATTCACCCATAATCAGATATTCATTTAGTAGTTCTGACTTAACTTGCTTACTGGCAACCAAAATTGCCAGTGCAATAGATAGGTCAAAAATGGGACCTTCTTTTTTGATATCTGCTGGAGCAAGATTTACTGTAATTCTTTTCATGGGAAATTCGAATTCAGAATTTCGTATGGCAGCTCTAACTCTTTCTCGAGATTCCTGAACAGCCGTATCAGGTAATCCTACGATATTGAACGAAGGTATTCCTGAACGAATATCAACTTCGACCTCTACCGTAAAAGCTTCTACTCCGAATATAGCTGCACTATATAATTTAGATAACAAAAAGACACCTACTTTTTTAGTGAATAGTATTGAGTATTGCGTATGGATACAGTAACAAGTAATGAGTAATAAGTAATGAGCTTAAATTTCAGAAATTATAAAAACAAACACTTATTACAGATTACTTATCACACGTTACATCCTTTTTTGATTAGTTAGTTAACTGCTATGCATTGATTTAATAACCAATTAACCAGGTAACTAATTAACTAATTATCAATGAAATACGAAAACTTGCAACATGAAATTTATTACTTATCACTCATTACTTATCACTTATTACTGTATTTTACTATATACTCGATACTCAATACTCGATACTCGATACCTATTTGCTGTCAAGGTAAAAAGCATTCCTGATGTGTTTTATCCTTTTTATATCTTCATGGTTAGATATACTGATTGCAATTACATCAAAGCAACAATTTTTTTCCCAAAGATGGTATTTAGACAAATAACATAAAGCATTTTTAATTATTTTTCGTTGTTTAATAAAGTTTACTGCTTCTTCAGGATACCCAAACTTATCGGAACGCCTGGTTTTTACTTCCACAAAGATAATATTTCCCTTATATTCACAGATAATATCTATTTCCCCTAAAAAAGTACGGTAATTTCTTTCTTTAATTTTGTAACCCTTGTCTTTTAAATATTTTGAAGCTACATTTTCGCCAAATTTTCCTATATTATCCATATTTAATAATCAACTATTTTCATATTACTTAATTAGCGTATAGCGGGTAGCGTATAGGCGCGGGGAACAATTGCGGGGAAAAATGCGAATGCTAAAGATGCGAAACATCCCCCAGCCCTACCGTCTATGAAAAAGGGGCGCATGGCGATACGCTTTGAACTTTCTATAAATTTGTAACTTAAAACCTATAATTATTAATCATCATCTATTTTAATATTATTTAAAATTTAATTGTGTATATCGATCCGTTAATTAGTTACTTAGTTAACTGGTTAATAAATTATTATTATTAAACAAGCTAACAAGCTAACTAATCCTATACTCTAAACACTCTACGCCATTTTTATTTACTAATAAATAATTCTTAATTTTAAGTCAGCTACGTCATTACTCTTTTATAGCTTTTTCTATGTATTTCTGATGGGCCGTATTTAAGTAGTGCTTTAAGATGTTCTTCTGTACCATAACCTTTATTTTTTTTAAAAAGGTACTGCGGATATTTTTGATCATACTTAACCATAATATTATCCCTATAAACTTTAGCAATTATGGAAGCGGCAGCAATTGATATGCTTTTATCTTCCCCTTTAACCAACGGTAACTGGGGAATATTTAGGTTAGGAATTATAAAGCCATCTACTAATAAAAAATCAGGTACTTCTTTTAAATCTAAAATAGCTTTTTTCATTGCCAAAAAAGAAGCTTGGGCAATATTTATTCTATCGATAATTTTAGCATTCACAATACCAATTCCTACATTTTTTGCTTTATTTAAGATAGAACAATATAATTCTGTTCTTTTTTGTGAAGTTAACTTTTTAGAATCTTTAATATAAGGAATAAATAATTGATAGGGTAAAATTACTGCGGCAGCTACTACCGGTCCGGATAATGAACCCCTGCCTGCTTCGTCTATCCCGGCAATTAAAGAGTACCCTTCATTTTTTAGTCGATTTTCATAGTTATAGAGATTATAAATTCTTATTCTCTCTGTATATAATCTTTCTATTTTTCTCTGATAACTACGAATTATTAATTTTGTTATTCTTACTTTTCCATTTTTTGCCTTGAATAGCATTTCCTTATCTTTTTTCTTTGACCGTGCCGCTCTTCCCAATCCTATCTCTTAAGTAGTATAATTTTGCTCTTCTCGTTTTCCCTTTTTTTAAAGCCAATACTTTTACAATATTCGGTGAATGCAGTTGAAATACTTTTTCTACTCCAACACCTTTGGATATTTTTCTTACTGTAAATGTTTCCTTGCTTCCACCATGCTTTTTAGCTATAACTATTCCTTTAAAAATTTGTACTCGTTCTCTGGTGCCTTCAATAATTTTTTGGTGTACTTCGACTGTATCACCAGATTCAAATTTGCCAATCTCTTTTATTGATTGTTCTTCTTCTAATTGTTTAATATAATCTACCATAAAAATCATCCTTCCTGATTATTTTTTTAAATAACATTTTCAACTATTCACTATACGCTATCTTTACACTCTATGCCCTCTTATTTATTGTATTTTTAACCTCTGCCTTTTCTTGCCTTTTTGCCTTGATCTTCTTTTAAACTCTTCTCTAATTCTTTAAGTAAATCCAAATATCTTTTAGACAATTTTTTATTTGCGAAAATTTCAGGTCTTCTAATCAAAGTCCTTAACAAAGACTGTTTTCTTCTCCATTTTTCAATAACTTTATGATTGCCCGAAAGCAATATTTCCGGAACCTTAAGATCTTTAAACTCATCCGGCCTGGTATAATGAGGATAATCAAGATATCCGTTATAAAATGAATCATTTACCATAGATTCTTCTTTTCCTAAAACTCCGGAAATCATTCTCGAAATCGCATCTACCATTAACATAGCTGGTAATTCTCCCCCGCTAATTACAAAGTTACCGATTGACACTTCCTCTGCATCGAGAAGCTGAGGAATCCGTTCATCTATACCCTCATACCGACCGCAAATGATTAATAATCTATTTTCTTTCGATAAATCTTTAGCCATCTCCTGGTTAAAAATCTTCCCCTGGGCAGAAGTGATTATAATTTTTAAAGGTAATGAAGATTTGTTTTTTTTTATCACCTCTACAGCATCCCAAATTGGTTGAGGCTTTAAAACCATACCAGGCCCTCCACCGTAAGAATAATCGTCTACGGTCTTATGTTTGTCCAGGGTAAAATCCCTAAGGTCGATTAGATTTATTTTGATCAATCCTTTTTCTTGGGCCTTATTTAATAAGCTTTCAGAAAAAGGGCCTTTAAACATATTGGGGAAAATAGTTAATATATTAATTTCTAAACAATCATTGGTCATATTAATCCATCTACCATTTTTATATTAATTCGTTTTTTTTCTAAATTAACATTCTTTACAACTTCATGAATTGCCGGGATAAATAATTCCTTTTTGTTTTTGTCTTTAACTATATATACATCATTGCTTCCCGTGCTTATAACATTTTCTACTTTTCCCAGAAAAATATTATTTTCGGTATATACTTCAAGTCCAATTATCTCAAAAATAAAATATGTGTCCTTTGGTAGTTTTACAGCGTTTTTTCTTTCAACTTCAAGAAATGACCCTACTATCATTTTGGCTTCTTTGATATTTTCTATATCTTTAAATTTTAAAACAACCGTATTCCCTTTAATTTTTATTTTCTCTATATTTAATGTTGTTTGGCTAGTGTTATTCCTTAATAAAACTGTGGTTAAATTTATAAATCTATTAGCTAAATCGGTAAGAGGAAAAATGTTAACTTCTCCTTTATTACCCTGAGTAGAAACTACTTTACCAATCGCAATAAATTCTTCACTCAATTAAATTCCTCCTTATATCATCTTTCACGTTTAACATAAGGATAAACATAAACTGTTAAATATTATTTCAAGGCGAAGCCGTGGCAATTTAATTGAGATTGCTTCAGTCGTTTCGCTCCTTCGCAATGACATTTCTGTTTTTTTATTCTGTCTTCAGAATTCTATCTTCTGAACCAACTAACCAGGTAACCAATTAACTAATTAACTAATTAATCAATCAACAATTTCAATAATTACCCGCTTATCACTCTTTTGCGCTGCGGCATTTACTATAGTCCTTATTGATTTTATATTCCTACCCTGTTTTCCAATTACTTTACCTATATCATTAGAATCAACCCTTACTTCAAATATCGATGATCTCTCACCAATAATTTCATTTATCTCTACTTTGTCTGGATTGTCTACTATTCCTTTTATAATTAATTCAATAAGTTCTCTCAAAATAATCTCCTTAGGTCTTAACTATTTTTCAATATTCCTTCTTTCTTAAATAAATCTTTTACTGTTGCTGAAAGTTGAGCACCCTTTTCGATCCATTTTAAACTTGCTTCCTGGTCAATCTTAAAAACATAAGGATCAGAAAGTGGTTGATAATATCCCAATTGCTCAATAAATTTAGCGTTGCAAGCTCTCCTCGAATCAATTACCACTACTTTGTAAAAGGGTTTTTTCTTGCCACCTTCTCTTCTAAGTTTAATTATTGCTGACATTTATTTTGCCTCCATTTTATTATTTACATTTTTATTTTTTCTAATTTTTTAATCTGTCATTCCCGTGGAAACGGGAATCCATCTTTCTTTATTCTTTGGTAATTGTGGATACGACGCATCACTCACCTACAAATTATCCATACATATTCTTGCATTCTATACGCTTCGCGCTCTACGCTATTCCCTCTTTACTAAATACTAAATACTATATACTAAATACTAATTTAATTAAAAGAAAAGTTTTTTAGTTTTGATCCTTTTTTAAACATTTCTTTTAACTGATTAAATTGTTTTAACAATCTATTTATCTCAGAAA
>DAOUTX010000012.1 GCA_030668465.1 Atribacterota bacterium
AGAATAAAGAAGCCAGCTAGAATAAAATCATATCTTGTATTTTGTGAAGAGAATTGTGGTAAGTAATAAGTTGTGGGTTTATAGAGAAAATGGAGGGAGTATATTGCATATTTCCTCTTTTTTACTAACGACTATTCACTAACGACTAAATAAAGTAGTGCCGAAGGTCGGAGTCGAACCGACACGAGCCGTGAGGCTCGCTGGATTTTGAGTCCAGTGCGTCTACCAATTTCGCCACTTCGGCATATGTACATCTCTGTTTAGAAATTATAGGTTAAGTGATATTTATTGTCAAGAAAAAATAGAACGAAAGAAGAGAGTTATGAATAACAGGAAAAAATTTATTTTGGTTGATGGGCAAGGTTTGCTCTACCGTGCTTTTTATGCACTACCTCAATTAACTACCACTTATGGCCAGGTTGTCAATTCAGTTTACGGGTTTACTATGATATTAATCAGGTTATTAGAAGAAGAAAAACCAGAATATATAGTGATTACCTTTGATACCCCTGTTCCAACTTTTCGACATAAGAAGTTTGAAGAATATAAAGCTCATCGGAAGAAAATGCCTGACGAATTAATTAGTCAAATTCCACTAATTAAAGAAATTATCAATAATTATAATATTGCCATTTGTTCAAAAGAAGGTTACGAGGCAGATGATGTTATTGGTACCATAGCAAGGGAAGCAGAAAAAAGAAATTGTGATACCATTATTGTTACCGGAGATAAAGATGCTTTTCAGCTTATCTCTCCCCATACCAAGATAATGACTACTATCAAGGGAGTAACTGAGGTTAAAATCTATGATGAAGAAGAGATAAAGAGAAAATTTGGAGTAGGCTCTGAGAAAATAGTGGATATTTTAGCCTTAAAAGGAGATTCTTCCGATAATATTCCGGGTGTTCCGGGCATAGGAGAAAAGACTGCCATAGCTTTAATTAAAGAATTTGGCAGCTTAGAAAATATTTTAAATAATACTGATAAAATTTCTAAAAATTCTTTGAGAGAAGTGATAAGAGAATACGAAGACCAGATTATAATGAGTAAAATGTTGGCTACTATTGTAAGAGAAGTTCCCATAAAGTACGATTTTGATTCTTTTAAAGTGAAATCACCAAATTACGAAGAATTGTGGAAAATATTTAAAAAATTAGAATTTAAAAATCTATTAAAAAAGATTACTCCTAAAATTAATCATGAAAAAACTAAGCTAAAATTCAATTTGATTGACACTGAAGAAAAATTAGAAGGATTGACTAATAAAATTATAGAAAGGAAATACCTTTCTTTCTATTTGGTAACTTCCTCAGACAATGCTATTTCATCAAATATTTTAGGAATTGCCCTCAGTTTCAAAGATAATGAAAATTATTATATCCCGTTATTTGCTTTAAATTTAATAGAAAATTCCAAATGTCTTTCTCTCGAATTAGTTTTAAGTAAACTACGACCATGTTTTGAAAACCAAGGAATTATTAAAATTAGCCACAACCTTAAATTTAACTTCATAGTGCTTCATAGATATAAAGTTGAAATAGAAGGAAATAACTTTGATACTATGATTGCTGCTTATCTGTTAAATCCCTCAAGAGAGAGCTATGGTTTAAGGGATTTATTCTGGGAGTATTTAAAATATTTTAAAAACGAAGATGAAGAAATTAAAAAAAAGATCATTATGAGCATAAGCATAGTAGATGCTTGCGAGAACGCTCAAAATATATTGAAATTAAAGGATATTTTAGAAGATAAAATGGAAGAAAAAAGTTTAATTTCATTATTTAGAAAAATAGAAATGCCTTTAGTAAAAATATTAGGAGATATGGAAATAAATGGTATTAAAGTGAATATTGATTTTTTAAAAGAGATGTCCCAACAAGTAGATACCCGTCTCGGAGAGTTGAAAAAAACTATTTATAATTTATCTGGAACGGAATTTAATATTAATTCTCCTAAACAGTTAAGTGTTGTACTTTTCGAAAGATTAAAACTGCCGGTAATAAAAAAGACAAAAACTGGCTATTCTACCAATGCGGATGTACTTAATACTTTAGCTCCCCAGCACAAGGTTGTGTCTTTCATTTTAGAATATAGAGAATTAGACAAGCTAAAGAATACTTATATCGATAAGTTACCCTTTTTGGTTAACAGTAAAACCAAGAGGATACATACTTCTTTTCATCAAACTGTTACTTCTACCGGAAGATTAAGCAGTAGTGAGCCTAATCTTCAAAATATTCCCATCAGAACCGAAATGGGGAGAGAAATTAGAAAAGCTTTTATCGCAGAGGAAGGGTTTGTGCTATTATCCGCAGATTATTCTCAGATAGAGTTGCGTATTTTAGCTCATCTCTCCCGGGATGAAAGTTTGCTTAACGCTTTCAAAAATGATGAAGATATCCATGCTCATACTGCCTCTGGAATATTTAACTTTGATCAAAATATAATTAGCAAGCAGATGAGAAGAATGGCCAAGGTAATTAATTTTGGTATTATTTATGGAATGAGCAGTTATGGATTAGCGCGTAATTTGGGGATAGGGAGAGAGGAAGCCGAAAAATATATTAATAATTATTTTTTTAGATATCAAGGGGTAAAAAAATATATAGATAGGGAGAAAGAAGAAGCTCGTAAGAAAGGCTATGTATTAACTCTATTAAATCGAAGGAGATATTTAGAAGGCATAAACAGTAAAGATAAAAATATCCGTGAATTTAATGAAAGAATTGCTATTAATGCTCCCATTCAAGGAAGCGCAGCTGATTTAATAAAATTAGCTATGATTAAAATAGGTGAATCTTTTAAAAAAGAACGATTTAAAAGTAGATTGCTACTCCAAATACATGATGAATTAATATTTGAGGTTTACAAGCCAGAGTTAGAAAAAACCAAAGTTATTATAAAAGATATCATGGAACATAGCATAAAACTCTCTGTTCCCATAAAAGTAAATTTAAAAACGGGTAATAATTGGGCAGAAGTTAGTTAGCTGGTTATTTAGTTAATGAATTAATGTTAAACCAGTTAGCCAGCTAACCTGCTAACTAAATAAAGGAGGAATCATGGCATTAATTATTGGCCTTACGGGTGGAATTGTAGGCGGTAAAAGTACAGCAGCATCAATGTTTAAAGATTTTGGTGCCAAAATTGTTGATGTTGATAAAATTGGTCATAGTGTAATTTTACCCCACAGACCTGCCTGGAAAAAAATAATTAGATTATTTGGGAAAGATTTTTTACGAAACGACCTGACTATTGATAGAGGAAAATTAAGTAAAATAGTCTTTACAAACCAGACCCTCCTAAAGAAATTAAATGAAATTACTCATCCTGAAATAATAAAAGTGATTAAAAAAGAGATAAATTTAGCAAAAAATAAAACTTATAACCAGCAAAAAATATTAATTATAGATGCTGCTTTAATTTATGAAGCCAAAATGGATAGATTAATGGATAAGATAATAGTCGTATATATAAATGAAGATGTACAAACAAAGAGATTAATTAAGAGAAATGATTTATCTAAAGAAGAAGCCTTACAGAGGATAAAATCTCAAATGCCAATAAAAGAAAAAATTAAAATGGCTGACTATTTGATAGATAATAGTAGTTCATTGTGCAAGACCAAAAAACAGGTAGAAAAGATATGGCAGGAACTTGTGTCTTTAGCGTGAGAATAACTCGCATCTCGTTATTAGCGTATAGCGTTTAGCGTAGAGCGTAGAATTAAGAAAGAAGAAGACAAAATGTAAAGACCAGAATAAAATTTTATTTCGTATATAGTATACCGAAAAGAAATAAAAAATAAATTAATTCAGTTTCCATTGCGAGAAAAAGCGAAACAATCTCAAGTTAGTTTCTCGTATTATAGCGGTTAACAAAATAGCGAAAAACGTAAAACTAACCCCCCCTGTCATTCCCGCAAAAGAGGGAATCCAGGGGTGAAAAATAAGAAAAGTAAGATGGATTCCCATTTCCATGGGAATGATATAAAGAGATAAGAGTTGACATTAAAAATTTATTAAAAGAAATAGATAGCATGCTATATAAAATGATTTAATCCTATACGCTAAACGCTGTACGCTATACGCTAAAAGAAGGGGTGATTAACATGAAACTTGCTGAAATTATTAAAGTTGCACGAGGAGAGAAAAAAGCAGATCTATTATTAAAAAATGGGAAGACAATAAATGTTTTTTCCGGAGAAATATATACTACTGATGTTGCAATTTATAAGGATATGATTGCAGGATTAGGGGAAGGATATTACGCCGACAAGGAAATAGATATCTCTAATTGTTATTTGTCTCCCGGATTTATGGATGGTCATATTCACTTAGAAAGTTCTATGGTAAAAATTTCAGAATTTGCCAAAACTGTAGTACCAATGGGGACAACTTCAGTAATTATTGATCCTCACGAAATTGCTAATGTTTTAGGCTTAGAAGGTATTAGATATATGTTGGAATCCTGCAAATATAATCCTTTAAATATTTTTATGATGCTTCCTTCTTGTGTTCCCGCTTCATCTTTAGGAACTTCTGGAGCAAACCTTGGCGTAAATGATTTATTTCCCCTTTTAGACGAAAAATGGGTTTTAGGGCTGGGAGAGATGATGAATTTTCCGGGAGTTTTAAACCAAATTCCTGAGGTTTTAGATAAAATAATAGTGTCCTCAAAAAAATGCATTGACGGACATGCTCCTAATTTATCCGGGAAGGATCTTTGTGCCTATATTTCCGCCCAAATAAGATCTGACCATGAATGTACTACAGTAGGAGAGGCTAAAGA
Organism: Atribacterota bacterium; assembly: GCA_030668465.1. Taxonomy (GTDB): domain Bacteria; phylum Atribacterota; class Phoenicimicrobiia; order Phoenicimicrobiales; family Phoenicimicrobiaceae; genus Sediminicultor. The sequence continues at coordinate 4,792 of DAOUTX010000012.1, forward strand.
AAAATTGAGATTAGGTATGTATATTATGTTGAGAGAAGGGTCAGTTACTCAATATTTAATCGACCTTTTACCACTTATAAATCATAATAATTCTAGGAGATGTTTCTTTTGTTGTGATGATCGTCACCCCAAAGATTTAATTGAAGAGGGACATATTAATTATACTATAAAAACTACTATAAAGAAGGGTATAGACCCTGTTACCGCCATAAGAATGGCCACCCTAAATACTGCAGAATATTTTAGGCTAAGAAACTTAGGTGCAATTGCTCCTGGCTATGTAGCTGATTTGGTTGTTTTTGATAACTTTAGAGATTTTAACATCCTTAAAGTTTTTAATGATGGTAAATTAGTTGCTGAAAACGGAGAGTTATTAGAGCTAAGTCCTAAACCATTGGACGTTCCTATTAGGGGGTCAATTAATATCAAGTGGCTTTACCCTGAAGATTTCAAGATTCCAACAAGAGGTAATAAATGCAGAGTTATAAAGATTACTCCCGGTCAAATTATTACTGAAGAAAATATAGAGATTCCTAAAATCGAAAAAGGTTTTGTGGTTTCTGATACCAAGCGGGATATCTTAAAAATTGCAGTAGTTGAGAGACATCATGCTTCAGAAAAAGTAAGTGTAGGTTTAGTTGAAGGTATTGGCCTGAAAAAAGGTGCATTAGGATCGTCTGTTGCCCATGATTCCCACAATATCATAATTGTGGGTACTAACGATAAGGATATGTTAAATGTCGGGGCAGCTATTGCTAAAATGGGAGGCGGATTAGCAATATCAGTGAATGAAAAAATAGTAGATTCCTTGCCTTTACCTATTGCTGGTTTGATGTCAGATAGACCTTTATTAGAGGTGAAAGAAAGTTTAGATTCCATTGATAGAACTGCGAAAAATTTAGGGGTTAAAGTAGATAATCCTTTTATGAGTATAGCCTTCCTATCTTTAGAGGTGGCGCCCTATCTTAAAATAACTAATAAAGGTTTGGTAGATGTTAATAATTCAAAAATCGTAGATTTATTTTTAGATTAGGATGATTAACCAATCAAATTAGTCGTTAGTGAATAATGTTTCGTATATCCTATTTCGCGTGAAAAAAATATGATTCAGGTGTAGGGGCACAATGAATTGTGCCCTTCCTGTTTTATTATCTTTTGTTTGCCTTGGGCGCGATGCATCGTGCCCCTATAAATTACTTATTATACATTACTCATCTCTGTTATTATCCACGATACTCGATACGCAATACACAATACGATATAATAAGTGTATAATTATTCGAGGACAAAAGTGAGTTTTAAATTTTAAATTATAATTGTAGTTTTTAAAAGGTGTTATGAATGACTGATAGATTTAATTTGGTATCCGATTATCCCCCTCAGGGCGACCAGCCCCATGCTATAAAAAAATTGACAGAAAGTTTACGCAAAGGTCACAAATATCAAACTTTACTGGGAGTAACTGGCTCAGGGAAGACTTTTACTATGGCAAATGTAATTCAAAAAGTTCAATTACCCACTCTGGTTATTTCGCACAACAAAACTTTAGCTGCTCAATTGTGCAGCGAGTTTAGAAGATTTTTTCCTAATAACGCTGTGGAGTATTTTGTAAGCTATTATGATTATTATCAACCTGAAGCTTATCTCCCGAGAACAGATACTTATATAGAGAAAGATTCTTCCATAAACGAAGAGATTGACCGATTGAGACTTTCTGCTACCAGTTCCCTTTTGGAAAGAAGAGATGTGATTATTGTTGCCAGCGTATCTTGTATATACGGGTTAGGTTCACCCAAAGATTATCAAGAATTGGTATTAAAAATTAGTAAGAACGAAATTTACAAAAGAGATAATATTTTAGAAAGGCTTATAAACATACATTATGAGAGAAATGATATTGATTTTCACCGCGGATGTTTTAGAGTTAGAGGAGATGTGATTGAAATATTTCCCTCCTATTTGGAATATGCCTTTCGTGTAGAGTTATGGGGTGATGAAATTGAAGCAATTTCCGAGATAGACCCCCTAACCGGAAAAGTTATAAAGAGAAGAGATAAATTAATAGTTTATCCCGCAAAACACTTTGTTACTACTAAAGATAAATTAGAAAGAGCAACTTTATCTATTGAAGAAGAATTAAGACAAAGATTAGAATATTTTAAAAAAAAGGGAAAGCTCTTAGAAGCTCAAAGATTAGAACAAAGAACTAAATATGATTTGGAGATGTTAAAAGAAGTAGGATACTGTAGCGGAATTGAAAATTATTCTCGTCATATTAGCGGAAGAAAATCAGGAGAACCGCCGGCAACTCTATTAAATTATTTTCCCTCTGATTTTATGATGTTTATTGACGAATCTCACGTTACTATTCCTCAATTAAGAGGTATGTTTGCGGGCGATAAGTCTCGAAAGAATAGTTTGGTAGAATATGGTTTTCGTCTACCTTCTGCCTATGATAATAGACCACTATATTTTAGCGAAATAGAAAATTACATGGAAAAAGTTATCTTCGTTTCAGCAACCCCAGCCAAATATGAATTAGAAAAAAGTAAACAAACGGTTGAACAGATTATTAGACCCACCGGATTGGTTGATCCGGAGATAATTTTAAAACCAGCTAAAAATCAGATTGATAGCTTAATAGCAGAAATAAAAAAAAGGACGGAAAAAAAAGAGAGAGTATTGGTGACTACTTTAACTAAGAGAATGGCTGAAGATGTAGCTGAGTATTTGGATGAAATTAATATAAAAGCAAAATATCTTCACTCAGAGATTAGAACTTTGCAAAGGATTAACATTTTAAAGGATTTGAGATTAGGTAAATTTAACGTGTTAGTAGGAGTTAACCTTTTAAGAGAAGGATTGGATCTCCCAGAAGTATCTTTAGTAGCTATTTTAGATGCAGATAAGGAAGGTTTTTTAAGGTCAGAAACCGCTTTAATTCAAACTATGGGGAGAGCAGCAAGAAACATAAACGGTACAGTTATTTTATATTGCGAAAATATTACTGGGTCGATAAGAAGAGCAGTGAAAGAAACTAACCGAAGAAGGAAAATACAATCAGAATATAATCGTAAATATCAGATAATTCCCAAAACCATAACTAAGCCGGTAGAAGAATTTGCTATTATTAATAACATAAATAATTTTGAAGATTTTTCTACTGTTAATGAAGAACATGGAAAATACTTAAGTCAGAGCAATTTATGGTTATTGATAAAATCCTTAGAGAAAGAGATGAAGCAAGCAGCAAAAAATTTGGATTTTGAAAGAGCAGCCTTATTGAGAGATGAAATAAGAAGATTGAAAAAAGAGAAAACTTTATTCGGGGAAATAAAATAGAAAAACAGTATATAGTTATTTAGTTAGATTGTTACCTGGTTAATTAGTTAGAAGAAGAGTTGCTTTATTATTAGAATATTAGCGGATTGATTAATTTCTCGACTAACTAGTAAACTAAGTAACCAACTAACCAGGTAACCAATAAAGGAGAGATATTAAGTGGTTCAGACTAAGATAATAATTAAAGGGGCTCGAGAACATAACTTAAAGAATATTAATTTGGAGATACCCAGAAACAAATTAATTGTAATTACTGGATTGAGCGGTTCTGGTAAATCTTCTTTAGCTTTTGATACGATTTATGCAGAAGGTCAGAGAAGATATATTGAATCTTTGTCTTCTTATGCTCGTCAATTTATGGAAAGAATGAAAAAACCTGATGTGGATTACATTGAAGGATTATCACCAGCGATTTCAATTGATCAGAGAAGAGCAAGTAAGAATCCTCGCTCTACAGTAGGTACCGTAACGGAAATTTATGATTATTTACGGTTACTTTTTGCCCGGACTGGAATACCTCATTGCCCGCAGTGTGGTAGACGGGTTAGCAAGCAGACGGTCGAGCAAATGGTTGATCAAATTTTAAATTTATCCCAGGGAACAAAAATACAAGTTTTAGCCCCGATAATTCGCTTTAAAAAAGGTGAGCACAAACAAATATTAGAAGATATTCAAAAAAAAGGATTTGTTAGAGTAAGAGTTGATGGAAACACTTTCGAAGTAGAAGAAGATATAAAAATCGATAGGTATAAAAATCATAATATAGAAGTTGTGGTAGACAGATTGCTAGTAACACCTGAAATAAAGACTCGTTTGGCTGGTTCTATCGAAACTGCTTTAAGTTTAAGTGAAGGAATAGTAGTAATTGATATAGAGGGTGGTAAAGAAAAGATATTTAGCGAACAGTTTTCTTGTCCCAGCTGTGGAATTAATTTACCAGAAATTGCTCCTCGAATCTTTTCATTTAACAATCCTTATGGAGCCTGTCCTGCTTGTAGTGGTTTGGGTTTTAAAATGGAATTTGATCCTGGATTAATTGTGTCGGATAAGAATAAATCTATACTGCAGGGCGCCTTAGTTCCCTGGGGAGAAGTTAAAGGAAAATATTTATATCACATATTAAAGGGTTTAGCTGATTTTTATGGTTTCAGTCTTAATACCCCTTTTGTTGAATTAAAATCTAAATTTCAGGAAATTATATTATACGGCTCGGGAGAAATAAAGATACCTTTTAAATATCAAAATGATGAACAATCTACCTATTGGAGTCATGAAAATTCTTTTGAGGGAGTCATTAATAATTTAAAAAGAAGATATCGAGAAACTAAATCAGAATATATTCGCACAGAGATACAAAAGTTTATGAATATTGGACCCTGTCCCTCTTGCGATGGCAAAAGACTTCGCCCAGAAAGTTTAAATGTTACTATTGATGGTTTTTCTATAGCGGATATTGCCGAGAAATCCATCAAATGGAATTATAATTTTTTTGAAAAATTAACCTTAACCGAAAGGAAAATGGTAATTGCTAGGCAGATATTAAAAGAAATAAAAAATAGATTAAACTTTTTAGCTAATGTAGGTTTGGATTATCTAACCTTATCTCGTTCGTCTTCTACTTTAGCAGGAGGAGAAAATCAGAGAATTAGGTTGGCTACCCAGATTGGCTCGAGTTTAACCGGAGTACTTTACATTTTAGATGAACCGAGTATTGGCTTACATCAAAAAGATAATTCTAAACTTTTGCAGACTCTTATAAAGTTGAGAGATTTAGGAAATACAGTGATAGTGATTGAACATGATGAAGCTACAATGAGAATTGCAGATTACATTGTGGATCTTGGACCTGGTGCAGGGATACACGGTGGATATTTAGTGGAGAGAGGGAGTATTAAAGATATTATAAAAAATAAGAAGTCCATTACCGGAAAATATCTAAACCACCACAGTAAAATTGATATTCCCCACCAAAGGAGAAAAGGAAATGGGAAATATTTAGAGATTTTCGGAGCTCACCAGTTCAATTTAAAAAGTATCGATGTCTCTATACCTTTAGGTACGTTTACTTGTATTACCGGAGTATCCGGATCCGGGAAAAGCACTTTAGTCGAGGAAACCTTGTATAAAGCCCTAATCAGAAAAATTTATAAGAGCAGAGTTCATCCTGGTGATTATGATAAGATTGAAGGAGTGGAAAATATTGATAAAGTGATAATTATAAATCAATCACCAATAGGTAGAACTTCTCGCTCCAATCCTGCCACTTACACTGGAGCCCTCACTCCGATTAGAGAAATATTTTCCAGGACAAAAGAGGCTAAAATTAGAGGTTATAAGTCGGGTAGATTTAGCTTTAATGTAAAAGGTGGAAGATGTGAGGCCTGTCAGGGTGGAGGGATAGTAAAAATCGAGATGTATTTTTTACCTGATGTATTTATACCCTGTGAAATTTGTAAAGGCAAAAGGTTCAATCGCGAAACTTTGGATATAAAATATAAGAATAAAAATATAGCTCAGGTATTAGATATGACTGTTGAAGAGGCACTAGAGTTTTTTATAGCAATCCCTACGATTAGAAGAAAATTACAAACTTTATACGATGTAGGATTAGGTTATATAAAATTAGGACAATCCGCTACTACTCTATCTGGCGGTGAAGCACAAAGAGTGAAATTGGCTAAAGAATTAAGTATTAAAAGTACAGGAAGAACCATATATCTTTTAGATGAGCCTACCACCGGCCTGCATTTTGATGATGTAAAAAAATTACTCGATGTTTTAGATAGGTTAGTAGAAACCGGGAATACGGTTATGGTAATTGAACATAACTTGGAAGTAATTAAATCAGCAGACCATATTATTGATCTCGGTCCGGAAGGTGGGGAAGAAGGAGGAAGAATTGTAGCCAAGGGAACTCCTGAAGAAATAGCCCTTAACAAGAATTCATTTACTGGAGAATTTTTAAAGAAAGTATTAAATTAGTTACTTGGTTAGCCAGTTACCCGGTTGGCTAGTTAAATAATATATTACTTATTGAATTAACTAATTAACCAACTAACTAATCTAATTAATTAATTAATCGGCAAATTGGTCAATTGGTCAATTGGCAAATCGGAGAATTGGTTAACTATGGATATCAAATCAAAGATAAATAAATTACCCGAAACAAGTGGAGTTTATTTTTTTAAAGATAAAAGAGGAAAAGTAATATATGTAGGGAAGGCTAATTCCTTGAAAAATAGAGTTTCTTCTTATTTTAGTAATTCTTCCCAACAGTCTCCAAAGATAAATAAGATGATAAAAGAGATCGAGAATGTTGAATATATACCCACTTCTTCTGAAATAGAAGCACTTATCTTAGAAAGTAAAATGATTAAAAGCAACAGTCCTTACTATAATACTCAAGCGAAAGATGATAAGAGTTATCCCTATATTAAAATTACTTTAGAAAGAGACTTTCCCCAAATATTATTTTACAGAAAAATAAATCGAAAGATAAAAGAAGGTAAAACTTTATATTTCGGCCCTTTTGTGGATACAAATGCTACCCGGGTTGTTATAAAATTGCTAAGACAAGTTTTTAAAATTAGGGGATGCATAAAAAAAGATTTAAAGACAACGAAAATTTGCTTAGATTACCAGATTGGTTTATGTTCAGCGCCTTGTGCGAATATAATTGGTAAAACAGAGTATCGAAAAAGAATAAGAGAAATTTGCCTTTTTTTGGCAGGAAAACAAAAAAGATTATTAAATGGTCTTTATCGAGAAATGAAAGGAGCTTCCAATAATCTAAATTACGAAAAAGCTGCCAAGGTAAGAGATAAAATAAAATCAATTGAAGCAATTTTAAAAGGTCAGGAAATAAACCTATTTAGAAAAAATAATGAAAATGATTATTTATTGAAAAAAATAGAAGAAGTAGAAGAAGATGAAATTAAAAAAGGTTGGGAAGCAGTTATTGATTTAAAAGAAAAATTGAGCTTGAAAAAGTCACCAGAAAGAATTGAAGCATTCGATATCTCAAATATCCAGGGAAAATTATCCGTTGGTTCTTTGGTTGTTTTCGAGAAAGGACGACCAATGAAGAAAGATTACCGAAGATTTAGAGTGAAAAAAGTTAAAGGAATTGACGATTACGCCATGTTGCAAGAAGTAACAGAGAGGAGATATAAAAGATTATTATCTGAAGGCAAAAGATTGCCCGACTTGGTTCTTGTTGATGGTGGAAGGGGTCAGCTTAACGAAGTTAAAAAAATATTAAACAATTTAAATCTCGAATTACCAATAATAAGTATTGCCAAAAAAGAAGAGGAAATATTTATACCGGAGATTTATATACCAATAATATTACCTTCTAATTCAGAGGCACTTTTTTTGCTGCAAAGAATAAGAGATGAGGCCCATAGATTTGCAGTAACTTATCATAGAAGGATTAGGAGTAAAGAAATACGTAATTCAAAGTTAGATCTTATTCCGGGAATTGGTGCTAAACGAAAAAGATTGTTATTAGAACACTTTAAAAGCATAGAAGATATAAAGAATGCTTCCAGAGTTGATATAAACAAAATACCAGGATTTGGAAATAAAATTGCAGATAAAATTAAAACAATTATGGAGGTAGAAAGATGATATTAAATTTTGAAGGAAAAAGCCCAGTGATTAGTGAAGAAGCCTTTGTTGCCGAAAATGCTACTGTGATTGGAGAAGTTATAATCGGAAAATGCTCCAGTATTTGGTATAATGTGGTATTAAGAGGAGACATAGCTCCAATTAGTATTGGAAATAATACCAGTGTTCAGGATGGCAGTATTATTCATTGTGTGGCAGGGATCTCCACCATAATAGGAAACAATGTTACCATAGGTCATAATGTAATGCTTCACGCGTGCAAGATTGGAGATAATTCTTTGATAGGGATAGGGGCAATTGTGCTTGAT
>DAOUTX010000182.1 GCA_030668465.1 Atribacterota bacterium
CCTGGATAATCTCAGCAATAATGCTTACAGCAATCTCTTCAGGAGTTTGAGCTTTTATGTCTATTCCAATAGGGGCATGGACTTTAGCAAGTTCATCTTGAGATATCCCCTGTTCTTCTAAATGTTGAAAGACAGTTGCATTCTTTTTCCGACTCCCAATCATCCCTATATAGGTAGCATTTGACCTGATAACTGAACCCAAAACTTCTTCGTCTTTTAAATGTCCTCTGGTTAATATAATTATGTAGGTAGAAGGAGTTACCTTAAGATGGGTCAGGGCTTTTTCTGTTTCTTCAGCTATTATTTCATCTGCTTCCGGAAATCTATCTTGATTAGCAAACTCTTTTCGGTCATCAATAATAGTCACTTTAAACCCTACTGTCTTGGCTAATTTAGAAACACAAGCTGCACAATGGCCTGCCCCAAAAATCAATAACTCTTCTTTTGGTTGAAGAACGTCTATAAAAACTTTCATATCTCCACCACAGATGGCCCCTTCATCCAGAGCAGCCGCTTCTTTAGTTAAATGATAAACTAAGAACCGCCCTTTTCCTTCCTTCATAGCCTGTTTTGCCTCCTCAATTACTTTGGCTTCGGTTATTCCGCCTCCAATAGTGCCGGCTATCAAGCCATCCTTACCCACTACCATCTTAGCTCCCACCTCTCTTGGGGTTGAACCTTTGGTCTCAACTATGGTAATCAGAGCAATTGTTACACCTTTGTTAATTCTTTCCAATACTTCTTTCAAGATCTCTGACATCTCTCCTCTCTCCCTCCTTTGATAGAATTTCATCTTATGCTCTAATCGTTATTCTAATATAAATATAACGGAATGTAAAAAAATTTTCCTTTATTATTTTTTATTCAAATTAGCACATATGGCTTCTAAAACTGCTCCACCCAGCGAGCGGGCTTTATCGGAAATAGTAAAACAATATTCTCTTATCCCTCGGGGGTCGATATCTCCTACTTTCATTCCTTTAGTCACCCAACTTTTAGGATAAATCAATCCCCGCAGGACACCGGATATTTCTGCCTTTAAAGGAATTCCTTCTATTTCTGCAATTAGCTCACCAGCCCGAAGTAAATCTCCTATTTTATGCAAGGGAATAATTTTACCTTCAGCCGGAGCTCGTAACAATCTTCTTTTCGATTCTCTTCCTACTTCTCCGGGTACACCGGTATCCGTTGTGGCCTGATCGTGATAAATAACCCGACCTAAATTATGCCCTCGTTTGGTCTCTATTACTACATCAACATCTTCACTTGCTGTAAAACCAGGACCCAATCCAATGACCAAATGAGCTTGATCTTTCCTCGTTCCTAAATTACGTTTAGCCAAAATAGCATCTACCAGGACGGTGGGAGAGAATTTTTTAATACAACTTCCTTTAGAGTCTACTAAAACCGGTACTTTGTTTAATTTAATAATCTTTTCGGCTTCTTCCCGGGAAGAAATTAAGACTGCCTCTACCTCTTCTACCACAGCCTTGCCCTCATAAACAGCTCTGGCAAAAGAAACAGGAAGACGGATAACAGTGGGACGATCTATTTCTAAAATTATCACAGAAAATCCGGCTCGAAAAAGCCTTACCGCCACACCGGTAGCCAAATCTCCTCCACCTCGTATAATTACTAATATATTATTCATCTTATTTAAATCTTTCCTCTTTTATGAAGAGAGTCAAAGATATTTTTCATTTTCTCATAATCTTCTTCCCGATCAATATCTAATAATATGGATTCGTCTGATATTTTAAACCTTTTTACTCTCTCAGGATGAGCTTTAATTAAAACTTTCCCTCCCACATCACCGGAAAGCTTCATCAACTCGTCTTTCCAATAACCATCAAAAAACACAGGATTCCCTTGCTTTTCTTTATAAAAAGGAACTACTATCTCTTTTTTGTCCAGAGTAAAAGCACGAATCATCTTAAATAATATAGAGGGATTAATTAAAGGTTGGTCACCTAAAATCACAAAAAATCCTTCTAACTCCTCGGAAGAAATCCGGTGCAGGGCTTTTTTTATAGAACTGCTCATCCCAGATTTATATTCGGGATTAAGAACAATTTCAGCTCCCCACTTCTCGCCGGTTTTAATCATTTCTTTATCTTCAGGGCGAACCACTAAAAAATATTTATCTAAAGGGGTATACTTTACTGCCTGTAACACCCATTCTATCAACTGCTTATCACCCAGAGGAAGGGTTAGTTTTACTTTCCCCATCCTTTTGCCTTCCCCTGCCGCTAAAATTATTCCGCAAATCATGATGTTTTTACCTCTTTGATTACTTCAGCTACCACTTCCTTCTGACCGGCAGCTCCTATAATTATGTCATCAATTCTCCGGTGATAGATCTTTAAAACTTGAAAAGCTAATTCTTCAGCCATTTTTAGGTCTTTAGAATCTTCTACTTTATTAATAAAAAGATGGCGGCGGCAGTCTTGAGGGATTTCTTTGAATAAACCTTCGGGGCGACAAATTAAAAGGGTTAAGGCTTCTATCCCAATCTTTTCTCCTAATTTTAATCCGGTTAATTGGGAAAAAATCTCAGAACGAAAAACATTTTCTTCTTGCAAAGAAAGTCCCAGAGCATCTATGCCAATCACTCCGACTAAATCTGTAGTCGATGAAGGAATTACCGGCTCATGAGGAGCGGGCGCCTTTACCGGCCTCCCCGATGCTCCGTCGGCTTCTATTAAAATAAAATCTACTAAATCCTCTCCCCACCATTTGTCTAACCACTCAGGAGGCGGACCGGATACTTTTTCTTCTCCTTTATCCTCTATCTTCTCTCCTATAACTGCTAATCTTCCGCCTTTGCTTTTA
>DAOUTX010000105.1 GCA_030668465.1 Atribacterota bacterium
CATAATATTAATTTGGTTACCCCAACTCATTTTATACCCCAGATATTAAAGAGTCTTAAATCGGCTATTAAAATGGGTTTGCATATTCCCATAGTTTATAACACCAGTGGTTATGATTCTGTAAATACTTTAAAATTACTTGATGGAGTCGTGGATATATATCTTCCTGATGCCAGATATGCTGATAATGAGATAGCCAGGAAATATTCATCTGCCCCTGGTTATTTTGAAATAATAAAGAAAGCCCTGAAGGAGATGCACCGACAGGTGGGGGATCTGGTGGCGGATAAAATCGGAGTAGCTCGCACAGGATTGATTGTTCGTCATTTAGTTTTACCTGAGGGTTTAAGCGGCACTAAAAAGATTATGCGCTTTATTGCCCGGGAGATTTCTCCTCATACCTATATAAGTTTGATGGCTCAATATTTTCCGGCTTACCAGGCTGGCCAATTTCCTCCTTTATCCCGAAGGATAGATAAGGAAGAATATGGGGAAGCATTACAGGTTTTTAAGGAAGAGGGATTAGAAAATGGCTGGTTTCAGAAAGATATATAAAAAATACTACAGAATAAATAAAAATAATTTTTAAAGGATATATAGTAAGCAATTATGAAAAGCATTCAAGCAGAAATTTATTTATTAATAATAGTAATTATCTGGGGTTCTACCTTTGCTTTAATTAAAGGGGTAATCGACTTGATCCCTCCTTATACTTATTTGGCTTACCGGTTTTTATTAGCTGCCCTGATCCTGATAGTTATATTTTGGAAAAGGCTTAAAAAGCTCAATATAATGGTTTTAAAGAAAGGTTCTCTAATTGGGATTTTCCTCTTTTTAGGTTATACCCTTCAGACTGTGGGGATAAAGTACACTACAGCTACCAAAGCAGGATTTATTACCGGTTTGTCTGTGGTTTTAGTTCCTATTATTTCCCATTTTTTCATCAAAGATAAAGTCAGTCGAAGTTCAGTTATAGGAGTAGTTTTAGCATTCATCGGATTATGGTTTCTAAATTATAGCGGCAGCTTTAGTTTTAATTTAGGTGATTTTTTAGTTTTGTTGTGTGCTTTTTCCTTTGCCATGCACATTATATCGGTGGGATTATTTGGTAAAAAGTTAGATTATGTTCTTTTGGCGATTACTCAAATAACGGTAGTTTTCGTATTATCTTTATTAATGGCTTTAATTTTTGAAAGACCAGCTATCCATCTTTCCTATTCATCTTATATATGGTGGTCGATTGTGATAACCGGAATATTTGCTACCGCTTTGGCTTTCTATATGCAGAATAGATTTCAAAGGCATTCCACCGCTACCAAAACGGCGATTATATTTTCCGGGGAGCCGATATCTGCAGCGGTGTTTGCCTACTTTCTCTTGGGAGAGAAGGTAGGTCTTATCGCCTGGGCAGGAGGATTGTTAATAATTTTTGGTATGATTGTATCTCAAAGCAAATTTAAATCAATGTCTAATTAATTATATTATTAAAAAATCATTTAACGATTTGAATTTTTTTTGAGGTCCTGATAGTTAAATATAATTTCTTATTTTTCTTCTTCTATCATTATTTTTACTTCTTCCAACTTTTTAGGGATTATTTTAGGAAGATCTCCATTCTTTTCATAGACTTTTTCCCAGAAAGGCTTACTAAGTTTTTCATACTCTTTAGAGTATTTATCCAGGTGTTCCCTACAGTCGGTTAATATGGTTTCGGCATTTTCATGAGTGGGATAAGGCTGACATTCTTTGCAAATTTCCCTTAAGACTTCAGGATGATCAATGATCATACAGGGCATCATCAAGTTTTTATTATAAGGTTGTCGAGCTCTTATTGCCTTAAATAATGGAGAATTTATTGCCTCCAGTAAAGAAGAGTTTCTTATATTGTGAGTAGCAAAATGGGTAAATACACAGGGTTCGATATCACCTTTTGCATTTATATGAAAGTAGTTGCCGCCCCCAGCAATACACCCTCTTACGTGCATACCATCATTCCAGAAATCTCCGATGAAAACAGGATACTTGTTTCTGAGGTAATTGACTCTTCTCCAGCCGTAGAGTCTTTGTTCCGGGGTTTGCATTAAATCTACATCGGGTTTGCTACCAATGGGGATATAGGTAAAGTACCAGCCGAAAGTACATCCTTTATCAGTCAGTAATTTCATAAGTTCATCACTATATATAATTTCTGTATTGTATTTAGTTGGGGTAGCAGAAAAACCAAAAATTACTCCTGCTTCCCGGAGATTATCCATGGTTTGCATTATCTTTTTCCATACTCCCTTACCTCGACGGTGGTCAGTTTCTTTTTCAAGTCCTTCAATGCTTATAGCGGGTGCAATATTTCCTAATTCCTGTAATTTAAGAGTCATATCTTTATCGATGAGTGTTCCATTAGTATAGGACATAAAAGCTGCATCATTATGTTTTTTATAAATATCCAACATATCTTTTCTTACGAAGGGTTCACCGCCAGATATGGTAAAGAAATTAGTGCCTAATTCTTTTGCCTCAGTGATAACTTTATCTACTAATTCAATAGGAAGGTCATTTTTCTTAGAATAGTCTCCGGCATAACAACCTGTGCATCCAAGATTGCATCTCGTAGTAGGACTAATAACTATAGTTGCAGGTGTTGTGATGTTTAGTTTCTTTTCAACTTTAGCTCTTCTTTTAGGACCGAGCAGTAGGTAGTTGACTATGAAATTTAAAACCATTCTATCTCGATAATTGGCATGGATTTCTTTTAATGTTTTTTGAGCCAAGATATATGCCGGGGCTTTATCTTGAAATGATTTTCTTACTTTCTGTATTCTCGTTTTATACTGAGGGGCTATTTTTTCTGCAGCATAGGTCAGTCGAATAAGATTCTCATCGGAAGTATTGACCAAGGCCTTCATAATCAGATTTACAGTCTGTTTGGTAGTATAATTTTTAAGCTTTTCTACATAATTCATGATATTTCCCTCCTATAAAAAGGTTCTAAAATTTATTTAGAAAAATTTACTTTTCATTTTTTGTCTTTATTTCATCCAAAGTTTCTTTTAAGAAATCTAACAATGATTTTTGCTCTTCTTTATTCATCTGAGAGACATATTGATTATAAGTTTGTATGTAATTTGTATATTCGTCTAAATCATTACTTCCATATGTCGTGGGGATTTTACTAACATATTTTGCCAGTACTCCCAAACACATTCCTGCAAAGACAATTAGAGCCAATTCAGCGTAGGCGTTTGTTGTGGTGTGAGGAATGACCTGACTAATTAATTTTATTTCAGCCACTCCTTCAGTAATTTTTTTAATGAGAAGGATTAAAATCAGTAAGAGACAAGCACAGAAAATAAGCGGAGATTTCCTTTGCAAAGCTTCTTTAAATAGATCTCTTATGTTGAGTTTTCCTTTAAGTTCCTCAAATTTTTGAATAATTTCTTTTTTTAATTTATTAAACTCAGCTGCTTTTGTGGGAAGGTTTCTTTGGGAAAGATTGGAGACGGTATATCCTTTTTTAGTAGGGAAGAAGGTGATAGTGGAGCGGCCCAATTTCCCCCATTTATAATTGTCTGATTCTGGTATTATGTATTCTACTTCCAGGAGGCCTTCTTTGTGGAGTAATTGTAACATATCATAGGCGGTCCATTTGCTTACTCCCATTTTTAGGGCAACTTCCGAATAATGGACAGAAGAGCCTTTCTGTCGGTATAAATCTATTAAGATTTTTAAAAATTCTCTTTGTCTCGTGGTTATTTTCATAATAAATAATCTCCCAAAAGACCCAAAAAGTAATTTAAAAAAAATACATTTCTGCAATTTAATTATATCACTTCAAAACAATTTTGCAAATTTTTAGAAAAGATTGACGAAGGGAGATTGATTTTCTATAGTTAATTTACGATATTTATTTTAATAATGTTTTTATTAAAATAAAAGGTGCCATAATCAAAAATTTGTATTATAATAAATAATGTAAAATATTATAAAACAAATAAAATCAAAATTTCCTCTCTTATCAATTTAGACAAGGTTTAGAAAAATAGGGGCGTAAAGTATTTTTTTCATGAAGTTTATAAAAATATAGGAAAAGAAAATAAAAAAGGAGAAAAGCTAAGATGAAAAAAGATAAAGAAACTTTAGAAAGTTCCGAAGCACAGGATGAATTAAAGGAACTGGATAACCTGGAAGATACATTAGAAGATGAAGATTTGAAAAAATTAGATTAAAAATTCAAGAGGAGGAAAAAATGGTATTAGAAGCAATTAAAAAAAGACAGAGTGTTCGAAGTTATCAGGATAAAGAAATTCCGGAAGATGTATTACAACAAGTATTAGAAGCAGGCAGGTTAGCCCCGTCAGCTAATAATAAACAGCTCTGGAAATTTATTGTAGTAAAAGATGAAGATTTAAGAAAAAAATTGGTTCCTGCTTGTAAAAATCAGGAATTTGTGGGAGAAGCTCCGGTGGTTATAGCGGGGTGTGGAACTGATCCTGATTATGTGATGACCTGTGGAGAGCATAGCTACTCTATTGATTTGACTATTGCTCTGGGCCATATGAGTTTAGAGGCAGCCTCCCTGGGATTGGGGACCTGCTGGATAGGGGCTTTCTATCAGGATCAAGTTAAAGAAATTTTAGGTATACCAGAGGATGTGAGAGTTGTGTCTCTTATGCCTTTAGGGTATCC
>DAOUTX010000017.1 GCA_030668465.1 Atribacterota bacterium
GGCTTTCTGTTTAGAAATAATTTCCATTTCTTCTTTGGTAATACTATGAACTCTAACTGCTAATTCATTTGCTTGATGAGCGACTATTTCAATCCCTTTTTGACCGGCAAATTCTATAATTCCGAAAGGATATTCTTTTGTTTTTAGAAGTTCTGCGGTATGAATTAAGTTTTCTTTTGAAGGATAACCCAAAACTGCTTCCCCTTCAAAAATTATTCCCGAAATCTTTCCGGCTTTATCACTCTCTTTAAACTTGAACTCTATATCTTCCTTATTTATTCGAGCGAAATTTTTAAGACGTAAAATGACCTGAAAGCCCAAATTTCTTACTAACTCAATATCTTCTTCTGAAAATCCTAAACCTAAATCAGCAAGTTTTTCTTCACTCCCTTTCACTTTTAAACCTATATAAGGAAGAAAACCAAGATCTCTTACTAAATCTTCGCCTAATTGTCTTTGTAAATTTTCCTTTATACGAAGGTAATCATTTTTATCATTGAATATAATATAGGCTTCCCCTGGTGAAGGTTGAAATTTTCTAAAGGGATCAATCGATTTTAAGAAGAAATTTAATTTACTAAGTTCTTTGTCAGAAAAATGGAGTATCTTTCCAGAAAAAACGAGATTTTCCAAAGTATCTTCGTGAATAGCTATTGAATTAATGCCGTAGTTTTTTATTTTAGCCAGCAATTCAATTTCATCATAACCTTCTTGGTAGGACAATTCTCTTAATTCATTCAGGCTCATAACTAATTCTACTTGTTTAAAATTACTCTCTAATTTAGAACGATTATAAGTTATAATTCCGGCAATTACTAAAGCGACAATAATAAAAAAAATCAAAATCGAATAAGATTTTTTAAGCACGATAATGCTTCCTTTTCCTTCATTTAACATCTAATAAACTGAAAATATTTTAACATATTTGCAATCAGAAGTAAAAAATCAATTGGTAAATTTTTAAATTTACCAATTGATTAATTCTCCGATTAACCAATTCTCCAATTCATCAATTAAATTAGTCGATAGTAAATAGTCGTTAGTGTATCGTATCGCGTTAAGAAAATTAAAATTCAGGAGTGGATATGCGATATATCGTACCTAAAGTAGGACAGGCATCCCACCTGTCTATTAATGAATAATTGTATTCTCAGTTTTTTTGCATTTTTAGTTTTCCGCTATATCCTATACGCTACACACTAAACGCTATCCACTAAAATACTAGATACGATATACAAATTGTCTTTATTGCAATAGAGTCAACATTATTCCAGCAGCAACTGCGGTTCCAATTACTCCGGCTACGTTAGGTCCCATGGCATGCATTAATAAAAAGTTGCTCGGGTTTGCTTCTTGACCTACTTTCTGGGCTACTCTGGCAGCCATAGGCACAGCAGACACCCCGGCAGCGCCAATCAAAGGATTAATATTTCCCCCGGTAATTTTATTTAATAATTTAGCAAATAAAACTCCCCCGGCAGTCCCAAAACCAAAGGCAATTAAACCCAAGATAATTATTTTAATAGTATTGAAGGTCAAAAAATATTCAGCTTGCATAGTGGCTCCTACACAGGTAGCTAAAAATATTGTGACAATATTGATTAATTCATTTTGAGCTGTATTAGATAATCTGTCTACTACTAAACTTTCTCTAAATAAGTTTCCCAACATTAACATACCGATAATGGGAACCGAAGCTGGTAATAAAAGACCGATTAAAACAGTCGAAACGATGGGAAAGAGTATCTTCTCTGACCGGGATACTGGCCTTAGTTGCTTCATAACTATTTTTCTTTCCTCTGGAGTAGTTAATAATTTCATTATGGGAGGTTGAATTATGGGAACCAATGACATATAAGAATAAGCCGCCACTGCAACGGCTCCTAATAATTGAGGAGCCATTTTAACGGTAAGATAAATTGCTGTTGGTCCATCTGCCCCGCCAATAATTCCTATAGAAGCTGCTTCCTGAATATTAAATCCTAAAAGCACTGAGCCAACTAAAGCTACAAATACACCTACTTGAGCGGCGGCACCCAAAAGGAAGGTTATCGGATTGGCTAATAAAGGACCGAAATCAGTCATTGCTCCAATCCCCATAAATATTAAACAGGGATATACTTCATGTTTTATTCCCCACGAAATAAAATATAAAAGACCGCCCTCTTCCATTATTCCGGTTATGGGTAAATTTACTAATATTGCTCCAAAACCGATAGGTACAAGAAGTAAAGGTTCACATTTCTTTACTATGGCAAAATACAATAATACACCACCCACAATAAGCATTGTTATATTGCCTACAGTAAGTTCAGCAAATCCTGAAAGGGTAAATAAGGAAAGGACTTTCATTAAAAGATCCATTTAAATTCTCCTTTCTGTTCTAACCTATCACCATTAAGACATCGCCGGTATCTACCATATCATTTGCGGCTACGTTTATCTTTTTTATGTTTCCAGAGGCATTGGCTATAATTTCATTTTCCATTTTCATTGCTTCTAAGATTAATAAGGTATCACCATCTTTTATACTATCTCCTTCGGATACCTTTAACTGAAGTACCTTACCGGGCATAGGTGCTACTACTTCCTCTCCTGCCACTGCTGCGGTTGACGGTTTAGCAGGAGCTGGATTAGATGAGGATTTAACCGCTTTTTGACTTACCAGTTCTTCTTTTGCTTTAGTTGCTACTGGTTGAGGAATAGAGATGGTTCCCGCTGATGATTCATTTCCCCCTACTTCTTCTACTTCTACTTCATATACTTTACCGTCTACTGTAATTTTAAATTTTCTCATTTTATTTACCGTCCTCCTCTTCCTTCAATATTAATATTTACTATTTTTCTCTTAACATTAATTCTTGTCTCCCCATTACAGTCCAGGGAGCCACAACAGATGATTTATATTTTTTAATACTTACTACTTTAAATTCACTTTTTTGTTTTTCTAAATATGAAACCATAGCAGCAGTAATTACTGTTATTAATTTACCATCAACTTCTTCTTTTTCTTTTACTTTGACAGTACTTATTGTTGGAGGGGCAATCATAGATTCTTTAGTCCTCTTCTTTATTTCCTTAATTCCTATGATATTCTTTAAAAATACCATAACCAAAGCTAATCCACCCAGAACTGCAAATACTAAAATCATATCTATAACTGCTACCTGTAGAGCTCCATTGATTCCTTCAAACATATTTATTCTTTCCTCCTTCTACAATAGTCGTTACTTGGTTAGTTGGTTACTTAGTTAGTTGGTTAAATAATCTCTATCGATAAAATATCTAACAAATAATTTATTACTGGTAACCTCTCAAACCAGGTAACTAGCTAACCAAGTAACTAAACTACTATATACTAATTTATACTGGGAAATTACCATGTTTCTTCGCTGGTCTGCTTTCCCTTTTTGTAGATAGCATCTCAAAAGTTGTTATAAGACGAGGTCTGGTTTCCCGCGGATCAATAACTATATCGACATAACCTCGTTTGGCTGCTTCATAAGGGTTAGAAAATTTTTGTTGAAATTCATCAATCTTCTCTTGACGAACCTTCTCGGGATTACCTGCTTTAGCTATCTCTTTTCTAAAAATAATATTTGCTGCCCCCTGGGAACCCATTACGGCAATTTCCGCTGTTGGCCAAGCAAATACCTGATCTGCTCTTAAATCCCTGCTACACATTGCCAGATAAGCCCCTCCATAAGATTTACGAACAATCAAAGTAATCTTGGGAACAGTTGCTTCGGAATAAGCATATAGCAATTTTGCTCCATGCCGGATAATCCCCCCATATTCCTGAGCAGTTCCCGGTAAAAATCCCGGAACATCTACCAAAGTTAAAATAGGAATATTAAAAGCATCACAAAATCTGATAAAACGAGCAGCTTTATCAGAAGCATCAATATCTAAACAGCCTGCTAAGACTTTTGGTTGATTGGCGATTATACCTATAGATTGGCCATTTAACCTGGCAAATCCGGTAAGCATATTAGTTGCAAAATAAAGATGAGATTCAAAAAAACCTCCATCATCTACAATATATTTTATTACATCTCTCATCTCATAAGGTTTATTTGGATCTATGGGGATAATGTTTAAAAGAGCCTCTTCCATTCGATTAGGATCGTCCTTATATTCCACTTGGGGAGTATTTTCCATATTATTAGAGGGTAAATAACCCATTAACTCTCTTACCATCTGGTAAACTTCCTCTTCATTCTCAGCAGCAAAATGAGCGACTCCGCTCTTCCTATTGTGAGTCATCGCTCCCCCTAATTTCTCTGAAGTAACTACCTCTCCAGTAACCGCTTTAATCACATCTGGTCCTGTGATATGCATTATGCCTACATTTTTTACCATAAATACAAAATCCATTATAGCAGGAGAGTAAACTGCTCCCCCGGCAGCCGGACCTACAATTATTGATATCTGAGGGATTACTCCGGAAGCAATAGTATTACGGTAAAATAGCTGACCATAGCCACTTAGAGAATCTACTCCCTCTTGAATACGGGCTCCACCGGAATCGTTTATTCCGATACATGGTGCACCCATTTTCATAGCCATATCCAACACCTTACATATCTTCTTGGCATGCATCTCTCCCAGTGAACCACCGATAACAGTAAAATCCTGAGCAAATACATAAATCAGTCTTTCGTCAATAGTTCCATAACCAGTTACGACTCCCTCGCCGGGTGCATCCACTTTGTCCATACCGAAATTGTTACATCTGTGCTCAACTAAAAGGTCAAGTTCTACAAAGCTATCTTTGTCTAAAAGAAGAGAAATTCTTTCCCGAGCAGTAAGTTTACCTTTTTCATGTTGAGCTTTTACTCTCTTCTCTCCTCCGCCTGCTTTTACTTTTTCTTCTTTTTCTCTTAAATTTTTCATTAATTCATTAATTGTTAATTTCATTAATTTATCTTACCACCTTTCTCCAGTATTTTTATAATTCTCAACTAATTTCCTGTTTTTTATGCTGTATTAAGCTATAAACTTTATGCTATGATTTTGGGCTTTTTTTGTAGAGCGAAAAACTTAAAACGAAAACCGAAAAACCATAATTCAAAATTCAACACCTTTTACTTGTATATCGTATCGCATTTAGATATATTTGATCAAACTTCTTAATCTTTGGTGTTTGAATTCTGAATTCTATTTTCTTCACAAGATACGGGATACGAATTAGACTTCTATTTTATTTACTTATCTCTCTCGCATAATTCAACAAGAATACCATTAGTGCTCTTAGGATGCAAAAAAGCTATCTTGGCTCCGCCTGCTCCATACCTCGGCTTTTCGTCAATTAACCTAACTCCTTCCTTTTTTAATTTTTCTAATGCTTTCTCAATATTATCAACTCTAAAGGCAATATGTTGAATCCCTTCACCTTTCTTTTCAATAAATCTGGCAATAGGACCCTCAGGTGAAGTGGATTCTAACAGCTCTAATTCACTATCGCCTAAAGGTAGAAAAGCAACTTTAACTTTCTGTTTTTCTACATTCTCTTCGCCAGCAACTTTCAACCCCAGTATATTGCTTAGAAGTTCACTGGTTTTTTCAATACTTCTTACCGCAATTCCAATATGATCAATCTTTTCTATCATTTTTTACACCTCCCTGCGTATAAGAATGCACTAATATATTTGACAATTTCTCTACCGCAGTATAAGGATCTTCTTCCCGTTTTACTATTTTAGTTGCTATCTTATTTAAAAATCCGTTATCAATAAAAGTTGAAAGTATTTCTTTCCATTGTTCCTGTATAAGGTCAAATATCTCTTTTTTGGCACTCTCCCGGCGTCTTTGTTCTAACTCCTCACTTTCCTTTAGATACTCGATATGTCGATTAATCTCTTTCAAGAGTTCTTTAATACCGATATTGTCTGTAGCTATAGTCTTTAGAACCGGAGGACGCCATCTGCTATTTTGGTTTAAATCTAACATCATTTCTATCTCAGTAGCTAAACGCTCGCAACCTTCTTTATCTGCTTTGTTAACTACAAAAATATCTCCGATTTCCATTATTCCGGCTTTTATAATCTGAACATCGTCTCCCATTCCCGGCATGCTTATCAACACAACTGTATCAGCTACTTTAACTATATCTACTTCCGATTGACCTACACCCACCGTTTCAATAAATATTATCTCCTTACCTAGCGCATCTAATATCTTAACCGTTGCCTGGGTAGCTTGAGAAAGTCCCCCCAGATGACCTCGAGTACTCATACTTCTTATAAAAACACCTTTGTCTAAACTAAGATCCTGCATGCGAATTCTATCACCTAACAATGCCCCGCCTGTATATGGACTGGTAGGATCTATGGCAATGATTCCAACAGTTTTTCCCTGTCTTCGTAAAATTTTGGTAATTTTATCAGTGGCAGTACTTTTCCCTGAACCAGGAGGACCGGTTATGCCAATTACTAAGGCATTTCCGGTATAACTATATAGTTTTTTTAAAATCTCCTGAGCTTGGTTAAAGTTATTTTCTACTAAGGTTATTAGCTTAGCAGCTGCCCTTCGATCACCATTAATTATTTTTTCTACAATTTCCATTTCCATTTCCCTTTACTCGTATCGCGTACTGCGACTATTTACCTATAGCTTAAGCGTGCAGTGTAGGGGGTGGATTTATCCGCCCCGAGTTGTTTTGGTATTTTTCATAGCGGGTTCGATGAATCGAACCCCTCCCTATCCGCTACACGCTATCTACTAATTTACCAATTCTCCAATTTAACAATTGAATTTAAATTTGTATTCCTTATTATTGCTACACACATCCTATCTAATATTTCTTCTTTCTTCTCTATGTCTTTTGCGCTATTCCCTTCATCTTCTGTATTTTATTGTATTCTGCTCTCACTTCTGTCCACATTTATTCGCTAAACGCTGTACGCTCCACGCTATTAATTATTTTACTTTTTCTTTAACAAACTTAATTATGTCACGAGTGTCAGTTCCAGGGGTGAATATTCCTGAAATACCTACCTTTTTTAATTCAGGAATATCTTCCTCAGGGATTACTCCTCCGCCCATAACTACAATATCTTTAATATTATTTTCTTTTAGGAGTTCTATTACTTTGGGGAAAAGATGGGTATGGGCTCCTGATAAAATACTCAATCCAATAACATCTACATCTTCCTGGATAGCAGTTTCCACAATCTGCTCAGGAGTCTGTCGCAATCCAGTATAAATTACTTCCATCCCAGCATCTCTTAAAGCTCTTGCTACAACCTTTGCCCCTCGGTCATGACCATCAAGCCCGGGTTTAGCTATTAATATTCTAATTTTTTTTCCTTCCATTTTTTCGTTCCTCCACTTTTTAAAGCTTTACAGACTCTTTATATTCACCAAAGATACTTCTTAACACATCACAAATCTCGCCCAATGTAGCATAAGATTTTACACAATCTAAGATTAACGGCATTAAATTTACATCTGTTTTAGCAGCCTTTTCCAGTGATTTTAAATTATTTTTAACTTTGTGGTTGTCTCTTCCCTCTTTTAACTTTTTAAGTTCCTCAACTTGCCGACGACCAACCTCCGGATTAACCTTCAAAAGACCTTTTGGTGAACCTTCTTTTATCTTAAACTTATTAACACCTACTACTATCCTTTTGCCCTCTTCAATATCTTTCTGGTATTGATAAGCACTATTTTGGATCTCCCACTGAATAAATCCTTTTTCAATGGCTTGAGTGACGCCACCCAATTTATCAATTTTTTCAATATATTCTAAAGCTTTTTCTTCAATTTTATTAGTTAGGTTCTCTACATAGTAGGAGCCGGCTAAAGGATCAACTGTTTCTGTAACTCCACTTTCATAAGCTAAAACTTGCTGAGTTCTAAGGGCAATCCTTACCGAATCTTCAGCAGGCAGAGCCAGGGCTTCATCTCTTGAATTTGTATGGAGAGATTGGGTTCCCCCTAATACTGCCGCTAAGGCTTGTATGGTAACTCGAACAATATTATTATCCGCTTGCTGAGCAGTTAAAGTGCAACCGGCTGTCTGAGTATGAAATCTAAGCATTAAAGATTTTTTATTCTTGGCTCCAAATCTTTCTTTCATAATCTTAGCCCACAACCTTCGAGCTGCTCTAAATTTTGCCAATTCTTCTAATAAATCATTATGAGCATTAAAAAAGAAAGATAATCTTGGTGCAAAATCATCAACTTTTAATCCAATTTTTATTGCAGCATCCACATAAGCTACTCCATCTGCTAGAGTAAAGGCAACTTCTTGAATTGCTGTAGAACCTGCTTCTCTAATATGATAACCGCTTATACTAATAGTGTTCCATAGAGGCATCTCTCTAAAACAATATTCAAAAATATTAGTAATTAATCTCATTGAAGGAGCAGGAGGGAAAATATAAGTTCCGCGAGCAATGTATTCTTTTAATACATCATTTTGGATAGTTCCATTTAGTTTATCGGGAGAGATTCCTTGTTTTTCTGCAACTGCTATGTACATGGCTAAAAGTACAGTTGCTGGAGCATTTATTGTCATTGAAGTGCTTACTTTATCAAGGGGAATCCCATTAAATAATATCTCCATATCTTTTAAGGAATCTATAGCAACTCCTACTTTTCCTACTTCACCCGATGACATAGTATGATCTGAATCATAACCAATTTGCGTGGGTAAATCAAAAGCAACGCTTAATCCGGTTTGTCCTTGATCTAACAAGTATTTATATCGCTTGTTAGATTCCTCTGCTGTGCCAAAACCAGCATATTGGCGCATGGTCCATAATCTTCCCCGATACATGGTAGATTGTACTCCGCGGGTATAAGGGTATTCGCCGGGAAAATTTAGATCTTTTATATAATTGAACTCTTCTAGATTATCTGGAGCATAGAGCCGAGCAACTTCTTTCCCTGAGCCAGTGACAAATTTCTCTTTTCTTTCGGGAAAACGTTCAAGAGTCGATTTTAAATCATTACTCTCCCATTTTTCTCTTGATTTTTTTATCTTTTTTAACTCTTCTTTTTCTAACATCTTACACCTCTCCAATTTCGTATATCGTATATCGTATTTCGTATTCGTTCAGATTCATTCAGACAAACTTCTGTGTCCATCTATTATTAAGGATTTGATAAATCAAGCCCCTATCCATTACACATTACATATCGCTATTTTTTTCTGAATACTTAATTCTAGCTTCTGGCTGCTATTTTTTTTGCGATATGCAATATACTATATACGAGATACGAGATACGAGATTTAATATTTTAAATTATAAACAAAAATATCTATTAAAATGACATTTATGCCAGTTATATATTCTAATTCTCCTTTCAGGCTTTTTTGAATTTTTTGCCCAACCTGGGGAATGTTTCCTCCATATTTAAGGGTTAAACTAATATTTACCAGAATACCCTCTTCTCTAATATTGATTTGGGATTTGCCCAATTTTACAACTTCTTTAAAATCTTTAAGTGTATAAATAATTATATCTAAAATTGCATTTTCAGAAACATACAATTTCCCATAATAACTAAAAGGCGGCCTTACTATTGCTCTCTCACCAATTTTCCTTTTGCTATATCTTCTCTTATAAAATATCTCTAATGACTCTAATATATTTACCGGGAATTTTCTTTGTACTTCAATTCCAGGTAAGGGGATAACATGTTTCCCTTCTTTTAATCTAACGGATTTCGCTTCCTCAATTTCCTTGTCAGTGGAAATATCTTCAATCTGTAAAATTCTTTTAGGAGGTGCTAATTCTAAAGTTTTAATAATTTTGTCAATCATTCTAACCGATGTTCCAATAACTAATATTTTAGTTGGTTTAGCTTTTTTTATTACATCTATTACCTCATGAGCATGGGAAGGCTTCTCAAAAATAGCTGTCCTAATAGCTTGAATTCTGTTCTTATCTTTTTTTGCAGAATGTCCAGCTAATATTTTATCTTTCCTTATTAAAAGTCCATCATCAACTATATAATTTATGTTATATTTATGAGCAACTAATAAAGCTTTATGACTTTTCCCGGTTCCGCTCTCTCCTATTAAAGCAAATATTTCCATTTTTAATTACCTTCTCCCAGCATAATTAGTATCGCGCATCGAGTATTTCGTATTGCGTTTGTTTCCCCTTCACCCTAACCCTCTCCCTCGAAGGAGAAAGGGAATAAAAAGAAGATGCATATATATTTTAAAATCTTTTTTGCAGGGGGGGGACTTATCCGCCCCGAGTTATTTGGTAATTTTTCAGGCGGGTTTGATAAATCGAAACTCTTGACAGGCGAGCCTGTCTTCGTGAAAACGGGGAACGCCTGTCCTACTCTAATAATCTTCTGACTCCTAAATTCTTAATTCTTTCTCTTCTTTTCTTCACTATATACTATATACTCGATACTATATACTAATTTTATTTTTTTGGCTTTACCCAACCCCTACCTTCTACTGCCTTAGCTACACGCTGAATCGCGATCAAATAAGCAGCATCACGGGTATAGCATTTTTTCTCGATAGCTAAATCAGCTACCGAGTTGAAGGCTTTAGTCATAATACGATCGAGTTTTTCTAAAACTTCATCTTTTGGCCAGTAGTAATTCATATTATTCTGAACTTCTTCAAAATAAGAAACAGTTACTCCACCAGCATTACAAATGAAATCAGGAATCATATAGACGCCTTTCTCTTTTAACACTTCATCTGCTTCTAAAGTAGTTGGAGTATTGGCTGCTTCCGCATAAATTTTAACTTTATCAAAATTGATATCATTTACATTATCCTGAGTAACTGATTGTCCTAAAGCTGCAGGAACAAGAACATTAACGTTTTTCTTTAACCAGGCGTCTCCCCCTTCTTGTTTCCAACCAAAAGATTTAGCCTTTTCCGGGTTAATAGTCCCGAATTTATCTAAGGTTCCTGGAGCAAGTAAGTCTTTGGGGTCAATTCCTTTTTCACAACTATAAGTATAGGCTCTTTTGTCTTTAGGATCCCAGCAAGAGATTGCTACTACTTTTCCACCATATTGAACAAGTTTTTCGCAAGTATATTGGGCAACATTACCAGCTCCTTGAATAGAAGCAGTAACATCTTTAAAATCGATGCCCAGCCTCTTTAGCGCTTCTCGAATACAGTAAACCACCCCATAACCAGTAGCCTCTGTTCTACCCAGTGAACCACCTACTCCCACTGCCTTACCAGTAACAAAACCGGGTTTTCTATTTCTATCAATAGTATCATACTCGTCCATAATCCAGAGCATATCCTGAGGATTAGTACCCACATCAGGAGCGGGAACATCTATCTCCGGTCCTACAAAATCATACACTTTCCTAACCCAACCTCGGCATAACCTTTCAGTCTCTCTATCTGATAATTTTCTTGGATCTACGATAATTCCACCTTTGCCTCCACCTAAAGGAATATCTACCACTGCACATTTCCAGGCCATCATCATAGCTAATTGCCTGACCATGTCAATTGTCTCATCTTCTGCAAAACGAAGACCACCTTTAGCTGGTCCCCGTGCGGTAGAATGTTGAACTCTAAAACCGGTAAATGTCTTAGTGGTACCATTATCCATATCTATCGGAATAGTAAATTGTATGGCCCTTTCTGGCTCTCTCATAAATTCCCGCAAAGCAGGATCAAGATTAAGTGATTCTGCATTATGATCAAATTGTGCTTGAACAAGTTCAAAAGGATTCATTTCTTTTGACATTTTTAAAAGTTCTCCTAAATAATTATTTTGAAATTTTAATTTAACTTAGACATAATTTAACTAAACTTATAAATTATCAATTTTCTACTCGCTATTTACCTCCCCTTGTTAGAGTTTTTCTATTATTTCCATTGTATCCTTTGCAATCATCCATTCTTCATTTGTTAGAATGACCATTACTTTTACTTTTGAACCATCTTCACTAATAATCGTTTCTTTGCTACTACTATTATTTTTTTCAGGATCAATTTTTATTCCTAAAAATTCTAATCCTTCGCAAGCTCCCCTTCTTAATTTCCATGCATTTTCTCCAATACCAGCAGTAAAGACAACCACATCTACCCCACCCATGGCAGCCGCATAAGCTCCGATATATTTTTTTATCCCGTAATCTAAGATAGACAATGCTCTAATCGCTCTTTCATCACCCCGTTTTGCTTTTTTCCCTAAATCTCTGTTATCACTCGAAATCCCTTCAGATAGA
>DAOUTX010000134.1 GCA_030668465.1 Atribacterota bacterium
CATCAGGGGTTAAATAGAAAAGAAGCCAGAAAAAAGGCTATAGAGATATTAAAGATTGTAGGGATACCGGATGTAGAGAAGAGAATAGATAATTACCCTCATGAGTTATCCGGAGGAATGAGACAGAGAGTGATGATTGCCATGGCTCTATCCTGTAATCCCACCTTGCTTATTGCTGATGAACCTACCACCGCCCTTGATGTTACTATTCAGGCTCAGATTTTAAGATTAATTAATGATTTAAAAGATAAATTTGGTGCCTCGGTGATGTTAATAACTCATGATCTGGGAGTAATCGCGGAAATGTGTGATAATGTAGCGGTAATGTATGCCGGGCATATTGTAGAATATACCGATGTATATACACTTTTTAGCGATCCTCTTCATCCTTATACCAAAGGATTAGGTAAATCAATACCCAGAATGAATGTTGAGACAGAACATCTTGATGCAATTCCGGGTATAGTTCCCAATCTCCTTGATTTACCTTCAGGATGTCCATTTCATCCCAGATGTGATTTCTGTTTCGAAAGATGTGTTGAAGAGATGCCGGAACTGATAGAGATAGAAAATTCTCATCTGGTGAAATGTCATTTAGTCAAGAAGAGGATAAGGAGTAAATAAGTAGAATGGAAAAATTGGTAGAAGTTAAAAATCTAAAAAAATGGTTCTGGACAGGCAAATCACTTTTAGGCAAAAAAAAGGCAGTTAGAGCAGTAGATGACGTAAGTTTTTTTGTAGAGAAGAAAGAAATTCTTGGTCTTGTAGGAGAGTCAGGATGCGGAAAGACTACCTGTGGGAAAACTATACTGCGAATATTAGACCCCACAGAAGGTAAAATTTATTTTAATGGTCAGGAAATAACTCATTTAAGAAAAAAAGAGATGCTAAAGTTTAGAAGAAAAATGATGATTATTTATCAGGACCCCTTTGGTTCTCTTGATCCCAGAATGACCATAGGAGCAACTATTGCCGAACCGATGGAGGTACATAAGACTACTTCCAAAAAAGAGCGGGAAGAGAAAGTAATAGAAATTATGGGAAAAGTTGGTCTTCTCCCAGACCAGATAAGCAGATACCCTCATGAATTTAGTGGCGGACAAAGGCAGAGGATAGGGATTGCCAGAGCTTTGGCTACCAATCCGGAGTTTATAGTTGCCGATGAATGTGTATCAGCTCTGGATGTTTCTATTCAAGCCCAAATTATTAATTTATTACTAGATTTACAAAAAGAATTTGGACTTACCCTTTTATTTGTAGCTCATGATTTAAGTGTAATAAAACATATCTGTGATAGAGTTGCAGTGATGTATTTAGGTAAGATAGTAGAGACCGCCCCTAAAAAAGGATTATTTAATAACCCTAAACACCCTTATACCCAGGCATTACTTTCTGCCATTCCTATCCCTGATCCTAAACTTAGAAAAAAAGGAAAGATTTTGATGGGTGATGTCCCCAGTCCTATAAATCCTCCTTCCGGATGCCGATTTCATACCAGATGCCCTTATGTAAAAACTGTATGTAGGGAAGAAGAACCGGAACTGAAGTGTTTTGAAAATAATCATTATGTAGCTTGCCATCTGTTTTCCTAAATGATTAGATAAAATATATAACTTATATTATTACTGATTATTCCCATCAATTTTTTTAACAAAAATAATTGACTGGGATTATATTCTCTCTCCAATTCCTTCAGAATTATTTACCTAATCCTATTTCCTAATCCCGTTGGTCTAAACCTTAGCGTGGTAGCAAAAAAGAAAAAAATAATTATCCTTATCATTTTTTCTCAACTAACTAACCAGGTAACCAACTAACTAATTTTTAGCGAGATACGATTCACGAGATACGAATTAGTTATTCAGTTATCCAGTTTACCAGCTAGTTAGTCAATTAGTCGTTAGTGAATAGTCGTTAGTATAATACAAGTTTTTGGTTGTCAATCTATTTTATTCTGTGTTATTGCCCTGATTTGTCATCACGCGGGGTAGCACTCAACTAATATTGAGTGCTACCAGATTGCTTCGGTCGTTTCACTCCATGACAAAAGAGAAGCCTAGCGTAATACGCAATGCTCAATACTCGATACTTTCTTTTTATAATTTTGTATTTTTGGTAAAAAAATGGTATAATTTTAAAAAATAAAAAGATAGGAAGTGAGTAGTGGGTTTAAAAAATCCCAAAAAATGTTTAAAATTGGTGATAAAGTATCTCATCCTTCCTTTGGGGTTGGAGACGTTGAAAATATAGAAGAAAAGAAAGTATTGGGACAAAAAGGAAAATATTATATTTTAAAATTGATGGTAAACGAAATGACTTTAATGGTTCCGGTTAATAAAGCTGAAGAAATTGGTTTAAGGTACATTATTGACCCTGAAACTGTACCAGACGTTTTAAGCGTGTTAGGCCATAGGATGGATGATGAAATGGATGGAAATTATAAACAGAGGATAAGATCTCAAACAGAGATGGTCGACAGCGGAGATATCTTAAAAGTAGCCCAGGTAGTAAAAAATTATACTCATCGAGATACCGTAGAAAAACTATCTTCTACAGAACGTGGTTTATATGAGAGGGCTCGCAAGATTTTAGTAGGTGAAATTAGCGTTGCTTGTAATATTGAAAAGAATAAAGCGAAATTTATAATTAAAGAAGCAGTTAGAAAAGGGGAGAGAAAAGGGCAAACAAAAAGTCACTGAAAAAATAGATTGCTAAAAATTTGAAATGAATGAAAGATAAATAGAACCCATGGTTTTCCATGGGTTCTATTTATAAAAAATATAACAAAAAGGAGAAATATTTATCATGACCAAGATTATTGATGGAAGAAAAATAGCTAAAGAGATTAGCGAAACTTTAAAGACAAACGTAGAAGATTTTATTAATAAATATAAAATAACTCCTAAATTAGCAGTAGTCATTGCAGGAGGAGACCCGGCATCCTTATTTTACGTTAAGATGATTTCTAAATCCTGTGAAAGAACTTCTATTGATTTTGAAAAACATAGTTTGCCTTCTGAAGCGACCGAAGAAGAACTCTTGAAACTCATAGATAATTTGAATAAGAATAAAAAAGTAAGTGGAATTATAGTGCAAGTTCCCCTTCCTGAGCATATAAACCAGGAGCGGATCCAGGAAGCAGTAAATCCTTCCAAAGATGTAGATTGTTTTAACCCCATTAATATGGGAAGACTGGCTTTAGGTAAACCGGAGTTTTTGCCTTGTACCCCTTACGCAGTATATGAATTAATGAAGAGAGAGAATATTGTAGTAGAAGGGAAACACACTGTTATTGTGGGAAGGAGTAATATTGTAGGAAGACCAATGGCCCTCATACTTCTCCAGAAAAAGCAGCATTCCAATGCTACTCTTACTGTCTGTCATTCTCGAACCAATGATTTAAGCTACTTTACTCATCAGGCAGATATTCTGATTGCTGCAGTGGGAAAACCAGAGATAATTAAGCGGGATATGATAAAAGAGGGAGCAGTAATTATCGATGTAGGGACTAATGAGGTTGAAGGAAAATTAGTAGGGGATGTAGCTTATGAGGAAGTTTTAGATAAAGCATCTGTTATTACTCCGGTTCCGGGGGGAATAGGGCCGATAACTAATGTTATGCTGATGCAGAATACTTTAAAAGCGGCAGAAGAACTAGTCGTTAGTGAATAGTGAATAGTCGTTAGTATATCGTATTGCGTATCGCGTAAAGAAAATCAGAAATCAGGAGGAGTAGGGGCACGATGTATCGCGCTCAAAGCAGGACAGGCGTTCCCCGTTTTCACGAGGACAGGCTCATTTGTCTATTGAAAGTGAGGAGAAAAAGATGAAAATTAGAACCTACAAGGCACAAACAAAATGGATAGAAGGTACTAAAGTAGAAACCAAAATAAGAGAATTTAAAGTTAGTATAGATGAGCCTTTAGAATTGAGAGGAACAAATACCGCTCCCAATCC
>DAOUTX010000132.1 GCA_030668465.1 Atribacterota bacterium
ATATTTATTTTTGTGGGCATAGGAGTAAAACCGGCGATTATTGCTTTGGTTATCTATTGTCTGGTTCCTATTATTTTTAATACGACTTCCGGTATCCTCAGTGTCCGCCCAAATATAATCGAGGCAGGCAGGGGAATGGGTTTAACTCAAAATCAATTACTCTGGAGGGTAAAAATACCGATTGCCCTTCCGGTAATCATGGGAGGAATACGAAGTTCTGCTACTATTATTATCGGTTCTGCTACGGTTGCTGCTGTTATTGGTGGTGGAGGTATGGGAGATTTTATCTTCATTGGTCTTAGAATGCACAAACCCGAAATGTTGATATCCGGTGCTATCACTGTATCCCTTTTAGCCATAATAGTAGATTATATTATGGCCAAAATAGAAAAAAAAGTAGTCTCTAAGGGATTACAAATAAAAAAAACTTAAGGAGATAATTATTATGAAGAATCGCATATTTATCTATACTGTCTTGTTACTTGTTTTTTGCTTGGCTTTAGGTGGTTTATCTGCCAGCGGAGCAGAAACAAAAAAAATTGTAGTGGGAGCAAAAGATTTTACCGAACAGTATGTCCTGGGAAGTATGATGACCCTATTGCTAGAGGAACATGGCTTTCAGGTAGAGGAAAAATTTGGAATGGCTTCAGCCATAGCCAGGGTAGCACACCTCAGCGAACAAATTGACATTCTACCCGATTACACAGGGACTGCGGGTGGTACTTACTTTAAATATCCCGAAAAAATTAACGACCCGGTTAAACTCTTTGAAATGGTAAAAAAAGATGATTTGGAACAAAACAATATGGTATGGATGGGGAGAACCAGTTTCAACAATACTTACGCATTAGCCATTAAAAAAGATATGGTGGATGCCATGGGAACAACTTTTTCCAGTTTGGCCGAATATATAAATAAAAATCCCGAAAAAGTTCTCATTGCAGTCAATCCTACTTTTTATGAAAGGGAAACGGACGGCGTTTTTGCCATGGCAGAATTCTATGGTATGAATCTTTTAAGAAAAAATGTCATACCCATGGATACCGGATTGACCTATAATGCGCTTGATAGAGATCAAGTAAACTTAGCAATGGTATTTTCAACCGATGGCAAACTTAGAAAATTTGACTTAGCAATTTTGGAAGATGATAGATATTTCTTCCCCATCTACAATATTTCAGTAGTGGCTAGGAAAGAAGTTCTTGACAAATATCCTGAAATAGAGGAAATCCTTCTTCCTATTACCCAATTAATCGATACAGAAACTATGATTAACTTAAATTACGAAGTAGATGGAATGGGTAAACCCGCCAGAATGGTAGCGGAAGAATTTCTCAAGGAAAAAGAATTAATTAAATAGATAAACTAGCGTACAGCCTTTAGCGGTCAGCATATAGAAAATTTAATAACAAGTAATGTGTAATATGTAAAAAATAATTGGGTAGTAAGAAAATTATAGAAGATTAATTTATTAAGCCCGATTGCAAAATTGTAAAAGATCCGGGGCGGATTTATCCGCCCCTCTTTTTATTTAAAATATGATATAATTAATTTATATTAATGAATATTTTTTAAAATCTAAAATTTACGAACTTCATTTAGGATTGACATAAAATGAAAATTGGGATAATCTCTGACACCCATGATAATTTACCCCAGATAAAAAAAGCAGTGGCAATTTTTAACCGGGAAAAAGTTGAATTAGTTTTGCATGCCGGTGACTTTGTCTCTCCCTTTACTGCTTTGGAATTTAAAAATTTAAACGGTCCTTTGTATGGTGTATTTGGAAACAATGACGGAGATAAACTTTATCTCCAGGTAAAATTTAAGGGGATTGGAGAGATTTGCCCGGTGCCATATGAGGCAAATATAGACCATAGAAATATAATTATGCTTCACAAAGAAAAATTAATAAACAATCTGGCAGAGAGTCAGAAATACGAGGTAATCATCTATGGGCATACTCACCGAACTGATTTGCGTAAAATCGGAAAAACCCTTATTGTAAATCCGGGAGAATGTGGGGGTTGGTTAACCGGGAAGAGCACTATTGCCTTATTGGATTTAACTAATTTGGAAGCGGAAATTATAGACTTAGCGGATAAGATGCAGTGATATGTAACGTGTAATGAGTAATTAGTAATGGGCTGCGAGGATTCCTTTAGAGTAATTTTGATGAGATTCCTGCGCACTGATAAATTGAAGCAATGACCATAAAAAAACGGGGCGGATGAATCCGCCCCCTACAATAACCGAAAACTGAATATTTCTCGGAATATAACATTTTATTTTCTTATCCTTACACTTGCAGCTCACAACTATACGCTAAACGCTGTACGCTCCACGCTAGGTTTATTCACTAACGACTAATTTTTACTCTCTCTCACTAGCTTCTTCTAACAACTTCAAAGTCTGTTCCAATTTCTGCAGTTCTTCTCCATATTTACTCCAATTTCCTTCGCGGGAAAACTCTTGAGCACTTTCATAATATCCTGCTGCTTCTTTAATTAAATCTTTAAGGGTTTTTTCTTCACCGGTTATTACGATTTCTCTTTCCCCAAAAGTTCGCGCAAAAAGCTTTCCTAAGGCATCTTCCAGAGTATTTCCTATAACTACATCAGAGCCATTGGAGAGGATTACTCTCTTTAATTCGGGGATCTCTCCTGTTTCCGCCCGCAAATATAAAGGCTCAACATAAAGAATCGATTTTTCTATAGGAATTACCAGCAGATTCCCTCGGATAACCGTAGAGCCCTTCTGCCCCCATAGAGTTAATTGCTGAGAAATCTCTGAGTCCTGGTCAATCCGTGCCTCAATCTGCATCGGGCCAAAGATTAATTTTTCCTTAGGGAATTTATAGACGATTAAATTTCCGTATTCTGGCCAGTCATTTTTAGCAGCCAGCCAGGCAATCATATTATTCTTGGTAGAAGGAGTAAAGGGAGTCATCAAAATAAATTCTTCCCTTTCGTGACCCGGGAGTTTGGTTACAATATAATATGGCTCCATCTTGATTTCATTTTCAGCATAGATCTCATTGGGAACATTCCAGTAATCTTCCTTATTATAAAATACATCAGGATCCGTCATATGGTAAGTAGAATAAAGTTCAGCTTGTACCTGGAAGAGGTCTTTGGGATAACGAATATGCTCCTGTAAATCCTCAGGCATCTGGTCAAAGTTCTTAAACAATTGCGGGAATATATTTTTATATACTTCAATTACAGGGTCTTTCTGATCTACAATATAAAAATCCATTGTCCCGTTGTAGGCATCAATTACCACTTTGACTGAATTTCTAATATAATTGAAGTAACCTCCTGTAACAGGAGTAGAGTAAGGATAATTGCTGGATATGGTATAAGCATCTTGCATCCAGAATAATTTCCCTTCCTTGGAAATTACCATATAAGGATCTTTGTCATAGCCCAGGAAAGGAGCTACCTTATTGACTCTCTCCTGAATATTACGATTGATCATAATTCGACTCTCAGGAGTAAAATTAGTGGTGAGTAAAATCTGCATATTAGAATATTTTATAGAAAAAAGAATTCTTCTCCATAGAGAGGAAACCGGTATCCCACCATTGCCCGCATAGGTACTATAAACATTCTCATCTCCTTTGGGATAATCAAACTCTTTGGCTTTTGTCTTCACAATTACATAACCTTTAGTTATCTCTCCATAATAAATTTCCGGTCTGGTAATAGTAAGATTTACGCTGGAAACCGGAGGAATATCTTTGATCAACAGTTCGGGTAGACCTTCTCCGCTAATCTTATTAACCGGATTTACTACTACCCCATAGCCATGAGTATAAGTTAATGTCTCATTTACCCAGGTTTTGGCCTGTTCCGGTATCTTATCTTTATCTAATTCCCGGGGGGAAACCATCACCTGCTGATAGTTTCCGTTAAAATAATAACGGTCTACATCTACACTATTAAAATCATAATATAACCTGATGGCCTGAATTTGTTTTAGGGTC
>DAOUTX010000112.1 GCA_030668465.1 Atribacterota bacterium
TCCGGTATCGAAAGTATGGAAATCTGCCGTAATAAAGACCTTACTTATATCAAACTCAAGGAAAAAAACGTCCTAATCCCCGATTATTTTGTTTTTGATACTCATCTTCGGTTTAATAAAATAAAATTACTCTCCCAGATAGAGAAAATAGGGTTCCCTTTGATGATAAAACCAGCTGGTGGAGGAGATAGTATAGGTATTACTCCTAAATCTGTGGTACACAATCTCCAAGAACTAAAAAATAGGTTTATCGGCCTAAAAAAAGAACTGGGCCCTGAAAAATTAATCATCGAAAAATATTTACCCGGAAGAGAATATACTGTTGGAGTCCTGGGCAGTAAAGCTAAAAAATACATTTTACCTATTATCGCTTTCCCTAAAGACCATGGCATCAGATATACTTCCACTAAAAATAAAGAGTATAAAATGAGGGACAAATTTGAAATAATCTATCGGGATGATGAAAGATTTAAAAAACTTGCCCAAATAGCAGTAAATACCTTTGATGCCGTGGGAGCCAGTGATGCTATTAGAATTGACTTTATGGAAGATGAATCAGGAAACACCTACGTTATAGACGTAAACGGGACACCTGCTTTATCTCTAACTGGCTCTTTAACCTTTATGGCAAGTAAAGTAGGATTAACCCATAGTCAATTAATAAAACTGATTTTTTATGAAAGTATCGTCCGATATAATTTAGCTCCTACCTATCTTCTGGAAGAGATTATATCTAAAATTCAAGCCAAGCTTGCAACCTATTATGCCGATAAAGACGATAAAGATGCGGAAATGGCTTTAATCTAAATAGCCCTTTCTAGCCCTTATTATCCTTCAGATTCTAAATCTATCATCTTCTTTTTTAAAGCAACTCCTTCTTTTCCGGAAAAACCTCCCAGCATACCATTGCTTTTTATTACCCGATGGCAGGGAATAATTAAGGGTAAAGGATTATTTCTCATGGTGTTTCCCACTGCCCGATATGCCCGAGGATAATTAGCTGCTTCTGCTGCCTCTTTATAGGACCTGGTTTCACCATATGGAATTTTTCTAACTGTTTGTAAAATTTCTTTTTGAAAATTCGTATAATTATCTAAATTCAACTGGCAGTCTGTGAAATCAACTTTCTTGCCGGTAAAATATTCTTTAACCTTTTTAATTAAACTTTCCCATCCTCTATTATCTTCGAAAAGATTATTACATTTTAACTCTTTTCTTATTCTAAAAAGAACATCCTCTTTTCTCTCTTCCGGCAAAACAAAAATCCGCAAGCCTTTTCGGTCAACTACAAACCCTGCCCATCCCCAGGCAGTTAAAAAAATAGTACATTTAAGATATTTTTCAGACATAAATTACCCCCCTCTTTTTGTCTTGTTAATGTTTTTATTATATAATCTAAATTAGTCGTTAGTGAATAAACCTAGCGTGGAGCGTATAGCGCTTAGCGTATAAGTGCGTGTAATAAGTGTAAGAAAAATACAAAATGCAAATTGATTGTTGGTTTCAAATACAATTTTTCAGTTATCAGTTTACAGTTATCATTATATAACTAAAAGCTTATAATGAAAAGCGCAAAACTAAATTCGTATCTCGTTAAAATGCAGTAACAAGTAATATGTAATGGGTAATAAGATTAAATTTCATAAATTATAAAAACAGGTACTTATCACATGTTACACATTACATTCCTTGTTGGTTAGCTAGTTGTAAGATTAAGATACAGATAAATCTGTAGGACAGGCGTCTCGCCTGTCTATGAAAATGGGGTTAGATTCATCGAGCCCGATAGAGAAATTATCAAGAAAAATCAGGATAGAATAAATTATGATTGAGAAAATAAACGTCTTGCTGCTGGCAGGCGGAAAAAGCAAAATAAGTATGAGAAAATTTTCAGGAAAAGAAAATAAAGCTTTAATTGAAATAGGTCCTCACCGCAAACCCATGATACTTTATATTATAGAATCTTTAAAAAAATCAAGATATACTGATAAAATTGTAGTAGCGGGGCCTGAAGAGGTACAAAAATTAACAAAAGATCTGGTCTATCTGACTATTTTTGACGGTCAAACCATTCCCGAAACCTTAAAATCAGGAATTTTACCTCTCAAAAAAAACCCATTAATATTAATCTCGACTTGTGATGCCCCTTTAATAACCGAAAAACATATTGATCATTTCATAGAAAAATGTTACAGGTTGCCAGGTTTTGATATTTATTATCCTATAATTGATAAAGAAGTTTATCAAAAAACTTACCCCTCTTCAGATTTAAGAAGGGTTTATGCCAATCTCATTGAAGGAACTTTTACCGGGGGAAATATTCTTTTAATAAATCCTCGGATTATCACTGATTTTGCAGAGACAATCAACGATTTTATCTATTTCAGGAAACATCCTTTAAAAATAGCTCGACTCCTGGGGGCTCGAATAACAACGAAATACTTAAGAAAATATCTATCTATCCAGGACTTGGAAAAGAAAGTCCCCGAATTGTTAGGGGGTTATAAGTGGAAAGCCATCCTCTCTCCCCCAGAAATCGCTCTGGACATCGATAAACCCAGGCATTTAAAAGCTCTTTGGAACAATTATTAAAGCTTACTCTTTACTCCATACATACGGCCGCCATATTTACCGGTAATAAGGTAGGAAGTGATAAAGGCTTTTCGGTCATGTTCTAATGAAATCTCCCTTACTTTGGGAAAATAGTTTCTTTCACATATTACCCTGAGAATTTGAACTTCTCCATCTTTACCGTATCCTATATTTCGAGTAATTCCGAATCCCTCATCCCGAAGTTTCTCTTCGATCTCCTGCCATTTAATTTTGGAAATAATACCAACAGAAATTATCTCTTTGGAGATTTTTTCAGATATATATATCCCAACTATATTCCCGATAGCAAAACCTGCACAATAGGCGATGACATTAAACCAATTCCCTATATCCTGTATTACCTTGCTTACTATGAGAATAAAAATTAACACTTCAAAAAAACCGAGTACACCGGAGATAAGCTTTTTTCTTCTTACTATCATCTGAACCCTAAAAGTACCCATGGTTACATCCAAAACTTTCGATAAAAAAATAATTCCTGCCCCTAAATAAATGTTCGAATCCATCACTCTATCAATTATGTTCATTGTTATTTCCATAATCTTTTCCCTCCTTTCCTTTATATATTTATCCTAACATCTTATTTATTTTATTTTACTTTGAAATCACTGGCAATTATAATACAGAAGAATTGATTATGCAACCGCTCTTTTAAAATTTTTTAATTTTATTTTATAATATTATAGAACATAAATTATAATTCAGTGATAAGTGATGAGTAATGTGTAACGAGTTACTGGTACAAGTTGCTAGTTACGAGTTTCGAGTTTGAAAAAAGTAGGGGCGTATTATATAAAATGTAAAGTTAAAAGCGTAAAACTATAACTCAAAACTAAAAACTAAGAAAAAAGTTTTGAATTTTAAATTAGGGTTTTTCGCTTTTCGCTTTTCGCTTTAAGTTTTTAGTTTATCATACTAAACGATATACGCTATACCATATACTAACGACTAAATAAAAAAGAAGGATATTTTATAAAAGTGTCGTATAATTAATATATAAAAATTTAGATTAAATTCTACTCGAATAAAAGGTAGAAATATGACAGAAAATTATTTCGAAAAAGGTGAAAAGTATCGGGAAACATATGAAGCCCACGGAAGAAATCTTTTAGCAATTAATAATGCTATAGAAAATTATAAGAAAGCTCTGAAGTTAGATCAAAATAATATCCTATGCCACTATCGCCTGGGTTATGCCTATCATCTAATGAGAAGATTAATGGAAGCAAGCAGCGAATATGAAATAGTATTAAGATTAGACCCTCCTCAAACACCTTCCGAAGAATTTTTTAAACTTTCCTTGAAATATGCTCCCAGAATCTTTGTAAATCCCAAAGAATACTTCAAGCTAAAGGATTTAGTAGCAGTAATCCATCCGATAAAACCAATTATTGCCTATAATCTCTTCTGGGAAGATGATATAGACTATCCGGGAGATAATGACCCTTCCGACCATGAAGTAGTGTGGATAGAATTTAACAAAAAAAAGGGAGAAGTAACCGGAGTATATACTTATTTTCATAAGGCTATCCTCTCCACCGAAGAAGCAGTCAGTGATGCCAACCTTAACCATCAAAGGACCAGGATAAATGTACAATGGGGCGGACATGGATCTTTACCTTTAAGATGGGAGAAATTACACCCGGAAGTAATATTTGAGAAAATTGGCAAAAGAATAAAAATAAAGAATATGGCTCAAAGATATCAGGAATTAAGTAAAAGCATTAAAAGTCCATTCCATCCTCTGGCCAGAGATTGGCCTAAAAAATTTACAGGAAGCTATAAAGATTTTATTAATTTTTCCAAAAATATAGAATTACGTAGACTCCTTAAAAAGAAAAAAATGGTGATAACAAGTAAATGGCCCAATGCAGTAATTAATCGCTATTTTCTCAACTACAATTATTTCCCTAAAAGACAATGGCCTAAATACCCCATGGAGGAAA
>DAOUTX010000028.1 GCA_030668465.1 Atribacterota bacterium
AAACATCCTTATACCAAAGGTTTACTACAGTGTATTCCCAAAATGGATCAGAAACAAAAAAAACTTAATGCGATTCCCGGCTCTGTCCCACATCCTCGAAACTTTCCTACGGGGTGTAGATTTTATCCAAGATGTCAACATGCAATGAAAAAATGTTTATCTCAACAGCCCGGGTTAATTGAAATAGATGATGAGCGTTTTGTTGCCTGTTTTCGATATTTTAAAAAAAGTGGTGGAGAACAAGAATGAGCGAAACAATTTTAAAAGTAAAAAATTTAACCAAGTTTTTTCCGATTATAGGAGGAGTTATAAGACATAAAATTGGAGAAGTGAAAGCGGTAAATAATGTATCCTTCAATCTGAAAAAAGGAGATACTGTTGGAATTGTCGGAGAATCCGGATGTGGAAAATCAACTGTTGCCCGACTTATATTAAACTTAATTGAACCGACCGGTGGAGAAGTTATATTTCAGGGTCAAAATATATTTTCATTTTCCAAAGGTAAAATGCGGAAGGTGCGAAAAAAAGTGCAAATGGTTTTTCAAGACCCCTATTCCGCTTTTGATCCCCGATTTACTGTTTTTGAGAGTTTGAGTGAGATATTTATTATTCAAAAAATAGAGAAGGTAAATATAAAAGAGGAGGTATTTCGTTTATTAGAGATTGTTGGCCTCAAACCCGAATATTCCGATTATTATCCCTATGAACTATCCGGCGGACAAAAGCAGCGAATCGTTATTGCCCGAGCGATTGCCCTGAATCCGGAATTAATTATTTTGGACGAGCCTACTTCGGCATTGGATGTATCCGTTCAATCACAGATTTTAAATTTATTACAGGATATACAACATAAATTTAATTTGACCTATCTCTTTATCTCGCATGACCTATCGGTTATTAATTATTTTTGCAATGAAATCATGGTTATGTATTTGGGGAAAATAGTGGAAAAAGCTTCTCGAGAAGATCTTTTCCAAAAACCTCTTCATCCATATACCAAAGCACTAATTTCCAGTATTTTTGTTCCTGACCCGGACAAACGATTAACCATTGTTCCTTTGGAAGGCGATGTACCCAGTCCAATTAACCTACCTTCAGGATGTGTTTTCCATACAAGATGTAAATTTGCCAGTAAAATTTGTTGCGAAGAAGAGCCAGAATTGGCAAATGCAACTCAAGGTCACTATGTTGCCTGTCATCATTTTAAAAAAATTCAAGAAAAACAAAATTAGAGGATTGTATTTTTTATATATTTGGTGTATTATTCAAAAAATAAGCAAAGTCTATTAGGTAAAGTCTAATATGTTAGATATATTAATTAAAAATGGAAAAATCTATAATGGTTTAGGCGGAAAACCTTATAAGAAAAATATTGGCATAAAAGATGACCGAATTGAAATTATCACCTCCAATGAACCTCCAGCACATAAACTAATTAATGCTATTGATTTAGCCATATCTCCCGGATTTATCGATATGCATTCTCACACTGATTTTTCGATTAAGGATAATCCAAAAGCAGAAAGTAAAGTAATGCAAGGAGTTACCACAGAGGTAGTTGGAATGTGTGGATTTTCCCCTGCTCCTACAAATGGAAATTATTTTGCTGACTTAATGGATTATTTTACCAACACTATTGTTTTAAGCAAGGAAGAGAAATTACAGTGGCATTGGAAAAATTTATATGAATTTTATGAAGAGATTGAAAAAAAAGGTATCTCAGTTAATTTAGCACCTTTATTAGGATATGGAACATTGCGGGTTGCTTATTCAGGTTTTTCAAAGACACCTAATGCACTATTGCCCGAACAGCAGAAAAAAATACTCTATCAGATTGAAAAAGAAATGGAAGCAGGTATTTGGGGGATTTCCACAGCTTTAGAATATCCTCCTTGTTCATATTGCGATGTCGAAGAAATTGCCAAAGCCTGTAAAATAGTGAAAAGATTTAATGGAATTTATTCAACTCATATGCGAAATGAAAATGGTAGGAATGTTTTTACTTCTTTGAAAGAAGCTATTAAGGTGGCTCAAATTAGTGGTGTTAATTTGGAGATTGCCCATCTTAAAATTGCTGCTAAAGAAGGATGGGGGAAAGCATCAGAAATATTAAATCGAATTCATCAGGAACGAAAAAAAGGCATTGAAATAAATGCTGACCAATATCCTTATACTGCCTGGGGGTCAGGTATTTTAGATTTTTTACCTAAGGAAATGGTTTATAAAGGAATTAACTATTGGAGAAATTATTTATTGAAAAAAGAAAACAAAAAAGGAATAATACGTTTTATAAAAAATAACCCTGAAGGTCCGGAAAAAGGCATGGGATGGGAAGAAATAATTATTGCCAATACAAAGACAAAAAATAATGAGGTTATTGTAGGAAAAAGTATCCATGAGTTATCAATAATAAGAAAAATAGAACCGGAAGAACTCATAATAGATTTATTAATTGAAAAAGAGGGATATGTAAAATTAATTGTTTTTTGCATGAAAGAAGAAGATATTAAAACGATTCTAAAAGATTCCCTGGTTATGATCGGTTCAGATGGGAGAGCAGTATCTCCATACGGTAAATTTTCCAACGTACATTTCCATCCTCGTTATTATGGAACTTTTCCCAGGATTTTAGGGAAATATGTGCGAGAAGAGAAAGTCATATCGTTGCCTGAGGCCATTCGTAAAATGACCTATATGCCAGCAACTAAAATTGGGTTAAGGGATAGGGGTCAAATTACCGAAGGAGCTTTTGCTGATATAGTCATTTTTAATCCGCAAACAGTAATTGATAACGCTACTTTTAAAAATCCACATTGTTTCCCCTCAGGTATTAGAGAAGTAATAGTGAATGGTAAGTTAGTTGTTGAACAGGGAAGGTCAACTTCTTCGTTGCCTGGTTCTTTTTTAAGGAGAGAATAAATCGGTTTTTTTAATTTAGAAGGAATTTACCACCCATAAAGAGTGGAATGAAATAGATTATATGGCCAAGGAGCCTTAGATATGAAATCAGGACTGGCGGCTGCCATGATAGCAATGGAAGTGTTAAAAAAAATAGAGAATCAATTAAAAGGGAAAGTATTATTTACTGCTGTTGTAGATGAAGAGGGGCCATATGGTTTAGGAACAGATGCTTTAATCAGAGATGGGATAACAGATAAATGTGATATGGCCATCGTGACCGAACCGGCTGCTGCTTTCGCCCCCAAAGATATACACAATACTTGCTTGCTTATTGGGGCAAGGGGGCGTTATTTATATGATATTCGAGTTAAGGGGAAAGCTGCTCACGGATCAATGCCGTATTTAGGTGTAAATGCTGTCGTCGATGCCTCCAAGATTGTTTTGGAGTTGCAGAAGATGAAATTAGGATCTCATCCTTTCTTGGGAGAAAGGAATACCTTTTATTATTCCTTTTATAGAACTACTCTAAAAAGGTATTTGGCCATTTGTTCTTTGCGATATTATCGTATTAATTATAATAGTTGCTTTCCCAAATATCACACTCTATTTACCTAATTTATTATTAGGCAAATAAGACTAATAACTGGCGCATAATTATTAAAATTAATAAGATTACGATTTTTTTATTCTGCTAAATTTATCAATATTATTAATAAAATTAATTACAAGGAGATAAAAAAATGATGAAAATTTCAAAAATACTTATTGCCGAATTTAAGCATGAGACAAATACTTTTTCTAATAAAAAAACGGGTAAAAAAGAGTATAATGATAGATATATAAAATATGGTAAAGAGATAGAAGACTTCTTTAAAAATACAAAAACCGAAATAAGTGCCTTCATTGATGTAAGCAGGGAAGAAAAATTTAAAATTATCCCTACCATAGCAGCCAATGCCTGGCCTGCTGGTCCCGTAACGAGAGACATGTTTAATCTGGTTAAGACAAACATAATCAATACAATTAATGAAGAAAAAAATATTAATGCAATTTTATTATCGCTTCACGGAGCAATGGTTTTGGAAGATGCTCCAGATGGAGAAGGGGAACTTTTGGAGGCAATTCGTAAGGTTATCGGCAAAGATATTCCTAT
The DNA here is from genome assembly GCA_030668465.1 of Atribacterota bacterium. Lineage (GTDB taxonomy): Bacteria > Atribacterota > Phoenicimicrobiia > Phoenicimicrobiales > Phoenicimicrobiaceae > Sediminicultor. The sequence continues at coordinate 4,055 of DAOUTX010000028.1, forward strand.
TGTTACTACATTAGACTTGCATGCTAATATAACAGAAAAAATGGTTATTAATTCCAATGGATTTTTCCCATTTGATAACTATCCTCATACTGATATATATGCTCGGGGCCATGAAGCAGCAATAAATTTAGCTAGAATATTACGCAAAGAAATAAAACCAGTGATAAGGATAAAAAAATTGCCTTTATTAAGCCCCTCTTTAGAGACAAATAAGCCACCTCATAAAGAATTTTTAGATATGGCTCAATCTTGGGAAGAAAATCCAAAGGTTATAAGTGTTAGTATTGTAACAGGATTTCCCCATGCAGATATATATGAAGGAGGAGTTACTGTTATAGCTCAGACAAATAATGATATTCCTTTAGCTGAAGAAATAGTTGAAAAAATTGGAAGAGGGATAATAAAAGAACATAAAAATTTTGTAAAGAAAATGTACCCTATTGAAGAAGCTGTAAAAATTGGGATGGAGGCATCTGAATCCCCCGTTATTTTAGCAGATGGCAATGATAACCAAGGGGGTGGTAGTCCTGGTGATGGAACGCAATTATTAAGAAAATTAATTGAAATGAAAGCCAAAAATGTAGGATTTGCAAATATTCCTGATCCTGATACAGTCGAGAAATCAATAAAAGCTGGAGTAGGTAATAGCGTGAGTGTAAGATTGGGGGGAAAATCAAATTACAATTTAGGAGAACCTATTGAGATTTCTGCAATTGTCAAAACAATTGCTGATGGTAAATTTATAAATAAAGGTCCCATGTTTAAGGGGCTCCAAATGAATGTAGGGCGAACTGTTGTACTAGATATAGACGGGATTGAAGTTATTGTAACCGAAGGACGATTCCAACCCTGGGATCCTGAAATTTTCAGGAGAGTAGGTATTGAACCCACAGACAAACAAATATTAGTGTTAAAATCTACTCTACATTACCGGGCAGCTTATGGGGAGTTTGCAAAACAAATGATTGATGTTGATGCTCCGGGTTTACTTTCTGATGATATAAAAACATTAGATTTAAAAAATATTCGGAGACCCATCTTTCCTTTAGACCAATTGGATGAAGAATAAACATAAGTATGATTCAAAAAGAGCTTTGATAAAGAAAAACAATTATTAGAGGCAAAAGTATAGCAGAAGCAAATTTAACTTATTTTAATTTCCTGCCATAAAAACATCATTTTTAAATGAAAATCTGCACTATTAAAAAATATTAAATTTTTTTCTAAAAATTTGATTTTTATTTTCCTTCATGATATTATCATAATATACGGTATACCGTATACCAACGTATTTGTTTTTGCTGCTACTTTTTAAATAAGTAATACAAAGATGATTCTAAAAATATAAAAATTAAATTAGAATCATCAATATTATTGTTTAAGAAAATATTATATATACGGTTAAACCTAATTTTTAGATAAAATGTTTCAGCCTGACAAAGATGTTTTTAGAAATAGAAAGAGGTCAGTAATGAAGATTAAAACCATAACTATCTGCGGAGGAGGCAATGCTGCCCATGCCATGATTCCTATCATCCGAAACCATTTTTCCGGCAAGCTCAATCTTTTTCTCCCCTTTGGAGATGAAGCCAATCATTTTCAAAAATTAATTGATGAGAAAGGATTTTTAACCGCAACAATAGGAGGTAGTAAATTATATGGCCGGCCGGATAGGGTGAGCAAATTTGCCAAAGAAATATGCAAAGAAGCAGATTTAATACTCATGCCTTTACCGGCTTTCGCCCACGAACAAACACTACTACAGATAGGTTCCTCTTTAAAAGAAGAAGCAATCATAGGTGCAATTCCGGCTCGGAGCGGTTTTGAATATGCTGCTTTAAAGATTTTAAAAGATAACCATAAAGAAAAAGTCAAAATATTTGGCATGCAGACTCTTCCCTGGGCTTGTCGAATAAAGGAATATGCCGCCAGCGTAAATATCTTAGGTAAAAAAAAGTGGGTCGGAATGGCCGCATTTCCTCATAAAATTACCTTTGAGTTAACCTCTTTCTTATCCCGAGTACTTGATTTAAAAATCGAATCTTTACCAAATATGTTAACCCTCACCCTGGCAAATGTAGGGCAGATTATTCACCCGGGCATTATGTACGGCCTGTTTAAAGGTAAGGAACAAGCAACCTATCAAAAAGAAACAATTCCTTTATTTTATCAAGGAGTGACCAAAGAGATTGCCAAAACATTAAAAGCGATGAGTGATGAAATACTGGTATTAACAGAAAAAATAAAAGCTTTGGATAAAAATGTGAATTTAGACCATGTTTTGGCCTTGAAGGATTGGTTGATATATTCCTATGAAAGTTCAATCGCAGATAAAAGCAGTCTGCAAAGTTGTTTTGTTACTAATAGTGCTTATCAAGGCTTGTGTGCACCTATGAAAAAAATAAACAACGATTATTTTTTACCGGATTTCCAGGCACGATACTTAACCGAAGATGTACCGTTCGGTTTAATCGTTATTAAATCCATTGCTCAACTGGTTGCAGTGGAAACACCTGTTATTGATGAAATCATTTTAACCATCAGCCAATGGATGGGAAAAGAATATATAAGGGGAGGTTTCTTAGAAGGAAAAGACATAAAAGATACTCGAATTCCTCAGAATTATGGTATAAAGCATTTAGAAGAAATTATAATTTATTAATTTGTTTTATTTTTGATTTTTTTTATATAGTAAAAGGAGAAGAAAATGGAGAAGCTGATAAAAAGAAGAGTATTAAACTGTTCCATAGACCCATGTGTACACACTCTAGGAGTCGAAAAATTTGCGGAATGGATGGAAACAATGGGAATAGGTTATATTGCAATAAAATTAGGTCCCGCTGTCTCCATTGATGAACTTATAGATAAAATAAGAGAATCAAAACCGGAAGTCGTTTCTTTTTGTTATCGATTAGGAGACCTGCATGTTGATGAAATTATTGAAGAATTAGTTGAAAAGATTTATAAATTTGAGCTTGAACCGGCAAAAAGTGGTATCCGTTATTGCTTTGGAGGTCTAAGGCCGGCTGCCAATCTGGTCAGAGCAATGACCGGCTTACCTATTTTAGAAGACAAATTTTCGCCTAATATAGACCGTCATTTTAATTTGGAAAAGATTGCAGAAGATTATAAGGACAAGGAAAAATATCAGAAATTTTTTGATTTGATCGTGGATGATTATGTCACCATGGCTGAGCTGGATGAGTTTGCCCGTAATCGAATCAAGATTGCCAAAGAAAAAATCGTTTGGTCTGATGACCTTTTAGAAAGAATAAAACAGGTGCGTGAGTTGGAAGACAGGCCGATTATTCGAGCCCATATCGGAGCAGCTGCAGAGAGCATCAAACCCACAGTGGATGGCGTAAAAGTTTTAAGCGAAGCAGGGTGTTTGGAAATAGTTTCTTTAGCCCCTGACCAGGTTACCCAAGCCTTTTTACCAAAATTTGTCCGCGGAGAAGAAGACCCCAAGAAATACCGTAACGGAGAAGGGGGAGCTCCAATTCGAAGCAGAGAAGATTTAAAAGCTCTCAAGGATGCAACTAAATGCGGTAATTGGCCTATGACCAGAATTTATTCCGGAACCGATGAACTGATAGAAGCGGCAAAAATATTTGAGGAAACACTGCATATGCCTTTCCCCGCAGTGCCCATCTTTTTTTACAATCGTTTGGACGGAAGAGGACCGCTTTCTATTTTAGACGGCATCAATGAACATTTTAATACCATGCACTGGTGGGCATCTATTGATAAACCCTTGGAAGTCAATGACCCTCATCAGTGGCAGCTGCGCAGATGTTCGGATGATATGTATGTAACTGACCATATTCTTTGCGGGATTGTTGCCTTAAAAATGGGAGTAAAAAACTACGTTATGCAGTTAATGTTTGACCTTCCTCCGGAAATAGAACCTTTAAACGATTTGGCTAAAATGAAAGCTTCCTTTGAAATGATAGAACCTTTAACTACACATTTTGATTACAATATCATTAAAGAGACCAGAGGTGGATTATCCAGTTTTCCGCCCAATTTGGATGAAGCCAAAAGCCATCTATCCATGACAACCTATTGGCAGATGTTTATGAAGCCGGATATCGTCCACATCGTCAGTTATTGTGAAGCCCATCATGACGCGAAGGCAGAAGATATTATTGCCAGCTGTGATATTACCAAACAATCCTTTAAAGAATATTATCGAGCACCCCTTCCCGATATTTGGCATATTCCTAAAGTAGTTGCCCGTAAGGAAGAATTGAAAAAAGGAGCCATGTATAATATTTTTCATTTGGCTATAATGGGAGGATATGAAGGAAAGGTCACTTTAGAAAATTTCTCGAATTTTGCAGTGTCAAAAGAAGTATCCGCAAAAAGGGAAAAAACCGAAGAGCAAGAAATGAATTACGAAACCATGCTGTTAGACCTTATCGACGGGGAAAATTATCCTTCCGGTGAATGCAATATGATTAGCGCCGATAATCTGGATTTAGCTTTACAGGTAGGATTATTCCAGGCACCGCAGGTTACAGTCATTGATAAGCGTTATGAATTAACCGGTATGTGTAGGACTAAAATAGTAGATGGAGGTTGCAGAATTGATACATTTTGTGGAAAAAAAGTCAAAGATGAATTTGAGCGGGTTGATGCAGTAAGAAATAAATTCCCCTGGTATTTTGATAAAAATATCAGTCAGTCAGATGATTGGTCGGTGGTAGCAGATTCAAAGGATGTTATCGAAGAAGATGCCACCCAGGCTTTCAGGGAAGAATTGGGAATTACCGATTTTAAAAATAAGAAAATTCTTGCCGTTGACTTTGGTAGTACTTATACAAAAGTGGCTATCTTTGATACCGACAAAGATGATGTCGATTTACGTTATATTCCTACTACTGTAAATGATATTCGCGAAGGATTAGCTGATGGATTAGGATGTCTTCCCGAATGTCAAAAAGTAGGAAATTGGGATCCCCTGAAGAAGAAAATGGATGAATTTGATGTAAAATTACCTTGCAGTAGTGCAAAGGGCGGATTGAAGATGATTACCGTATCATTAACTGCTCGCGAAAGCGGTTTTGCAGCTGACCTTGCCGCCTTGACTGCCGGGGCAAAACTCTTAAACAGTTATCACGGAAAATTATCCGAAGAAGATGCGAGGAATATTTATTTGAATGACCAGCCGGAAATAATACTATTGACCGGTGGAGTTAATGACGGCGGAGATACGGATATAGTCCTGCATAATGCGAGGATTTTGGCCAAGAGCGTAAAATTAGCAACTTACGCAAAATACGGTATACCCATTATCTATTCGGGTAATGAAGATGTAAAAGAAGAGATTGCAGATATTTTCCAAAAACATAATATTGATGCAAAAATTACCGAAAATCTTATGCCCGAGGTGAATAATTATAATATCGAAGTTGTAAACGAAGCTATCCGTGAATTATTTCAGACCGTGGTTATTCGGGGTAAAGGATTTGATGTTGTTGAAGAATATATGAGCGCTAAATTTATTCCTACTCCCCGAGCTGCTTTCCTGGGTATTAATCTGTTAGCTCGCGGTTATGGCCAAGAAGAAGGAATAGGAAATATTGTTGCCCTGGATGTCGGTGGTTGCACTACAGATTACTTTGCCAATGTAAAATCAAATCCTCTATATCTTTATCCCTGGGATGATCCCAAGAAAAAGGTAAAACGGACCATATTAAAAACGCCTAATTATCCTTTAGCTTATCGAAGGGTAGAAGGTAAATATGGATTAGCTTATAATGCAGAAAATTTAATGGAATTAGAGAAATTTA
>DAOUTX010000001.1 GCA_030668465.1 Atribacterota bacterium
ATCCAACGCAACTCCAAAACTTTTTAATCTCAACCAGGGAAGAAAATTAGAATGGTGCTCGAGAAGAGTCGTCACCACTTTATCTCCTGTTTTCCATTTCAATCCACTGGCAACCGTGTTTATCGCTTCAGTCGTGTTCTTGGTGAATATGACCTCTTCTTCATCCGCGCCGATGAAATATGCAATTTTTCTGTGTGCATCCTTATATTTCTGCGATGCAACCTGAGATAATCGATGAACGCCTCGTCCCACGTTTGCATTATATTCTCTATAATATTTTGAAACTACATTTAGAACAGGCTCTGGAGTTAAACTCGTAGAAGCACTATCCATATAGATTATGTCATTCAGAATTGGGAAATCTGTCTTTATCTCAGTAAAATTCATATAGAGGTCCCTCCAATCAGATATTTTTTGAATTCTTCTTTAGTCATAATGCCTCATCCATACTCCCAGACCTGTATCCTTCCAAATCCAATGTAATGTATTTGAAACCGACCTTTTTTAATCTTCTTACTATTTCTTTTCTAAAATTAATAACCTTTTCTATTTCTTCTTTTTCTACTTCTATCCTTGCAACGTCTTTATGACACCTTGCTCTTACCTGTCTTAATCCTAAAGATAGAATAAATGATTCTGCTTCCTCGATCCTTTTCAATTTTTCTGTGGTTATTTCTTCGCCATACAAAATTCTGGATGACAGGCAAGTCGTGGAAGGCATATCATAATTCGACAATCCTAAAAATTTTGCCATTGCTTTGATATCTGACTTTTTAACTCCTGCCTCTACTAAAGGATGGATGATATCTTCTTCATCAAATGCCTTTATGCCTGGCCTATGCTCATCAAAATCAGACAGATTAACGCCATCCGCGATATATTTTATTCTATTTTCATTTGCTATTCTTTTCAAAACTATAGCTTCCTCTTTCTTGCAATAGTAACATCTATTCTCAGGGTTCTTAACGAACGCTTTATTGCCAAGTTCTGATGATTTTATAATCATATGATGCACGCCAATCTCTTTTGCAATCTTTTTTGCGTTTTCCAATTCTCTCTTAGAAAAAGTATCTGAGGTTAAAGTAACTGTCAGTGCCCTTTCACCTAATACATCATATGCAACCTTTGCAATTAAAGAACTATCTACCCCTCCTGAAAATGCAATCATTAGACTTTCTTTCTCTTTTATAATCTCTTTTAAATGTTTAAGTTTTTCTTTCATTTTTATATCCTTTTTCTATCACTCCACCACTCATTTCTACAATAACTTTATCTTTAAACATATTCCAGCATCGCCTCCAATGCCTTTTGAGCAGATTCATTGATTCCTTCTGGTAGTTCGATGGCGTAGCGTTCCTCCTTCAGCGAAAAGTATACATCGTTTAGAGCAGTTAGCTTCATGTTTCGGCACATCTTAGCTGTGCCAGCAGCATAAAACTCCTTCCCCGGATTTTCCTTTTTTAATCGATAGATAAGCCCTTCTTCTGTTCCTATAAGAAATATCTTTTTATCCGTTTTTTTCGCAAAGTTCAACATACCACTGGTCGATAACACCTCATCAGCAAGGTCAATAACTGATGGATTACACTCCGGATGAACAAGAAGAAGAGCATCAGGAAATCTTTCCTTGGCCAGACGAACCTCTTCCTTCCTTATTTTTTCATGAACATAGCAGTAACCGTTCCAGGGAATTATCTCTTTATCTACAAATCTCTGACAGTATGCGGCAAGGTTTTTATCCGGAGTAAAAATTATTTTCTTTTCCTTAATATTCCTTACCACATTTATTGCATTTGCCGAGGTACAGCAAATATCCGATTCAGCTTTTACATCCGCATTAGTATTTAAATAGGAAACCACTTTAGCATCAGTGTGTTTTTCTTTTAATTTCCTCAAGTCCTCAGCAGTTATCATATCTGCCATCGGACATCCCGCATCCTTCCTGGGTAGGAGAACCATCTTTTTGGGTGAAAGTATTTTTGCGGTCTCTGCCATAAAACGGACTCCACAGAAGACTATTATTCCTGCATCTGTTTTTGCAGCTTCCCTTGCAAGTCCCAGGGAATCGCCAAGGGAATCTGCAATATCTTGAATCTCCGACCTTTGGTAATTATGAACTAAAACAATAGCATTCTTTTCTTTTTTCAGTTTAGTAATTTCTTCTACTATATTCATTTATTTTTTTCTCCTTGAAGGATTAAATTATTACTTAGGAGAAGTATTATTTTATATATATAACTAGGAAATTTTCTCTGGTCTTACCTATTAATTTATTCTTTTGTCAGGCATCTTTTACCTCCTTCGCACAATAATTTATAAAATTCCTAGCATAAAAGAAACCCCGTACTAATTTTCCCAAGTAATAAAAACTACCTTAGCTCAAGTTCGGTAATTGTTTAAACTACCAACACCGCTAAAGTTATTCTGAAATATAGATTTATGCAGCCCTATTTTGTAGTTGGTAATCCTTCTGATTTCCATTTAATAATCCCACCCAACATATTATAGACTTCCCTAAAATCAAGCTCTTTCATTATATTTAAGGCATTTTCACTACGACGTCCGGATCTGCAATAAATAAGATATGTTTTGTTCTTATCCAATTTGTCAAGGTCATTCCTAAAAGTGTCAGAATAGTAATCTAAATTGACAGCATTTTCCATATACTCGCCTAAAAATTCTTCAGGAGTACGCACATCAAGAATTGTAAAATTTGGATTATCCTTGTTTTCTTTTATTAAGATATACGCTCCTTCCGGAGTGATATTTTTAATTATCTGGATTTGTGTTTCCGACTTTGTAGTGTTAGTTTCGGTTTGAATGCATGCACTCGTCAACAAAACCCCAATAATCAGAGCTCCCAAGAACAGCGATATCATTAAATTTTTTGGGTTCATTTTTACTCTAATTTATTATCTCCTTTCTCGATTTAACTTTGAATTAAATACACACAGACCTTTTCCTCTTAATTTAATCCTGTAAATTGGGTGTTATATTAGGTATTTGGAACACTTCTGTTTCAACATATAAGTTAATTCTTGTATCTGGTACCTGAGGATCATTTGAATAAATATGGATATGTTTTTCATCTTTTCCCACATAATCAGTAGTATCATAGGATACTTTAAGTTCAGCTGATTCTCCCGGTTTAATGCGAGTAGTAGAAATTGAAGCCTCTATACAAGGACAAGATTCTTTTAAGCTGTCAATAATTAAATCTCCTTCTCCCCCATTTTTTACAATAAAAATATGGGTGGGCTTTTCGCCTTGGATCACCTTTCCAAAATCCCATTCTTGTTCCGAAACCAGAATCCTTGGTTGAGGCCCAAAATTATTTTGGATAGCATTAGAAGAATTATTTTGGATAGCATTAGAAGAATTATTTTGGATAGTATTAGAAGAATTATTTTGGGTAGTACTAAATACCAAAACACCCCCCAATATAATTACCGCTATTATAAGAATGAATATTATTATATTTTTAGACATTGTTTTCACCTCCTTTTATCTTTATTTTTTAAAAATAAATCTATGTCAATAATATAAATCAGATTTTTCTTTAGGGACAACCTTTCCATCCTGAAGATGGATTATCCTTTGAGTGGCCTGGGCTAATTCCAAATTATGAGTAGCAATAACTATAGCCAGGCCTTTTTCACTCAAATTCTTAAAAAGTTCTAAAATTTGCTCTCCAACTTTTATCTCTAATTTACCGGTTGGTTCATCGGCAACAAGTATCTTGGGATCATTAACCAAAGCTCGTGCAATACCTGTGCGTTGTTTGTCTCCCCCGGATAAATGTTTTACCTGAATTCCTTCTTTATCTTCAAGATTCACTTCTTTTAGCAAATCTAATATATTTTTCGCGTTAATGTTTTTCTTTGCAAAAATTAAAGGTAATTCTACGTTTTCTCTAACAGTTAAGGTTGGAATTAAATAAAACCGTTGGAAGATAAAACCAATATTCTCCCTTCTGATCTTTATTAAATCAATCTCCTCAAGAGAAGCAACATCGTTATCGCCAATCTTCAAACTCCCTGCTGTAACCTTATCAAGGCAGCCAATCAGGTTCATTAAAGTGGTTTTTCCTGAGCCAGAAGGACCAACAATTGAAATAATTTCACTTCCTTTAATTTTTAAATCTACTCCATCAAGAGCTTTAACAATTTCTGAACCTCGATGATAATGTTTTTTTAAATTCTTTGCTTCTAAAACTATCTTATCCTGCATTTTATTTTACCAACCTTTCATCCTTTTCCATTTTCCCATCATTTAAATGAATCACTCTATCCGCTGAATAACCTAATCTAATATTATGAGTAGCAACTATAATAGTTAAACCCTCTTCCCTATTGAGATTTCGAAAAAGACTAAAAAGTTCTTGTGCATTCTTGGTATCTAAGTTACCTGTTGGCTCATCCGCAAGAAGAATCTCAGGATTATTAGCTAAAGCTCTGGCCACCGCTACTCTCTGTAATTCTCCTCCGCTTAATTCATTAGGAAAATGAGTTAATCTATGATCTAAACCAACTCTTTTCAAGAGATCTCTTGGTCTATTATTATTTTTATAATTTCGGGCAAAAATCAGAGGTAGTTGAACATTTTCCAATGCATTTAAAAATGAAATTAAGAAAAAATCCTCAAATACAAACCCAATTTTTTCTATTCGGATACGGCTAAGTTTTTCTTCATTAAATTTTGTAGGGTTGCTTCCTAAAATATCTAACTTGCCTGAAGTAGGTCTATCTAAACATCCGATCAAATTTAAAAAGGTAGTTTTTCCTGCTCCTGATGCTCCCATTATAGTGACGAATTCACCTTTTTTTATCTCAATATCTATTTCCTTTAAGGCTATTATTTTTTGGGATGCAGAGAAGTATACCTTCTTTAGCTTATTGGCTTTTACAATATACTCTCTCACTATTCTCCACTCCTTATTACTTCAATAGGTCTCATTGAAGCTGCCTTAAATGCCGGATACAGTCCTGAAATTATACCTATAATTATTACTCCCAGGAAAGAATAAACTAAAAGATCGGGAGTAATTAAGAGTAATCTACCACCTGGGGCATAAGGCATTACTTTTCTTACTAAAAGTTCGGTCAAATTTCCACCAAAAATCGCAATAACTGAGCCAAAGATACCACCTAAAGTACAAATAATAAGTGTTTCCATCCAGATGAGTTTAAATATATCTGACCTTGAGGCTCCTATTGCCTTCATAATACCTATTTCTTGTGTTCGCTCGAAGACGCTCATTAATATGGTATTAATAACCCCAATAATAGCTACAAATATTGCGATAAAGGCAACAGACATAATCAATATTTTAGCTGAATTTACCAGATTTAAGATTGTCCCTTTAACCTGGCTCATGCTTATTACTTGAATGCTGGCAATTGGATATAGCCTCTCTTCAAATTCTGAAATCTTCTCAATTTGTTTTAGCTTGATACCGATACCTGTCAGTTTGCCTTCTATATCAAAGACTCTTTGAGTTGTTTTCAGAGGTAAAAATACTGCTCCATCTTCCTGAGTAGCTGTTCTTTCAAAGATGCCCACAATAATTAAAGTAATATCTTTATCCGGTATGGAAATTTTATCTCCAACTGATTTTTGTTCTGATTCTGCTGCTTCGTATCCTAAAATTGCTTCATTAGCATTTTCGGCTGAGAACCATCCTCCAGATTTAAACTTAACATTTGGCTTAAGTTCAATGTAGCTTTTTTCGATTCCTAAATAATTAATAAAACCACCTTTACCGCCTTGTTTTTCCGGATCATAAGCTAATTGAGCAAGGAGTGGTGTAATCTTATCAATATCAGGATCACTGGTTATTTGATTATAGATATCCTCATCCATAAATCTAAGGCCTGCTTCTCCACTAAGTATCATAGTTGCTGCCTCGTAAGGGCAACCTTTGGCTGTTACAATAACTTGATATCCCATTTTATCGACATCAGAGGTTAATGCTTCTTGATACCCGGCATTAAAACCTAAAAGAGCGACTAAAACTGCTACTGCTACTGCTACTCCACCAATGGTTAAAAAAGAGCGGGATTTTCTCCGTTTCAAATTCTTATAAGCTAAAATAAAAAATTTCATTAAAATTCAACTCCCTTTCCATTAATGGTCATTCTTCCATTTCTATTCTCCGGTACCCCTTCTACAACTACCTTTTTCCCCACTTTTGGAGGAATACTAAGACCTGAAGGATTAATATCTACATAAATTGTACCTGTCTTATCTTCCAAAAAGAACCAGCATCCTGAGGAGCATTCTCGGACAATCTCTCCCTCCAATCTGACTGTTTGGTTAAGATATTCATTCGGACTAGTATAAATATCTTTTACGCTGGTAACTTTTTTTTCGGTAATATCAACACCATACCTCTCACTCTTATTGCTACCATTGCCACTACAACCTGAAACGCTCAATATGACTAATAAAATAATTAGTAATGCAGCAATTAATCTAATCTTCTTTGTTTTTCTCATCTTTTCTCCTTTTTTTACAAAAATAATCATAACACCTACCCTAATTCATATTTAGGCATTACAAATGGTTTCGGAAAAACTCTTTTATGTATTACTACTTATTCTATCAAATAAGTAGTAATTAAATTTAAAAAAATAAAGTACCTTGCCTATTTATTTTAACTATTAATAGAAGCAATTATTGTGCCAATTTATAAAGTTTAATGTAAGAATATTTATTTTTAAAACGTATTCGGTGAAATAGTTGATAAATAAAGATCTTACTGATTCTCATTTAAAAAAATATTAAATAATATTTCTAAACATTATTTAATCAATATTAATCGCCTTACCAGAAAGGGCAAACTTTTCTCATTTATCTACTAGAAACTGGGCAATTTTTTCCCATTAACTTCTTTTTCTGTGTTTTTAAAATAAATTACCTGGCCTATTTATAGAAGATTTATAATTATCCAAAAATTAAAAGCTCCTATGCTGGCAATTAATTTTATTTCCCAAAATCAAAAATGTATTTTTTCCTATTCTTAAACTAACAACATCCGTGCAGTGGTGGTTGATGTTTCTCCGCCTTCTCAATGTATTTTTCGGGATTATCATCAAACTCTTTTTTACATCCTGGTGCACAAAAATAATAAGCTTTTTCTTTATATTCACTCTTGAACTTTGCTGTCTTTTCATCTACTTCCATTTTGCATATCGGATCAATAACCACATTGGTCACCTCCTTTTTATGTTGAAATTTCCTTTACCGGTGGTACATACTTTTTTAACATCAGAGAAAGGCTTATCACAGTTACAGAGCTCATAGCCATAGCTAACCCTGCAAGTTCAGGCCTAAAAGTAATTCCGAAAAAAGGGTATAATATTCCTGCCGCTACCGGAATTAGAGCAGTATTATAAGCAAAAGCCCAAAATATATTTTGTTTAATTCTCGATATCACTTTTTTACTTAATTGTATAGCTGCCACTGCATCCAAAAGATCATCCTTTATAAGTACTATATCTCCGGTTTCTATTGCTACATCTGTCCCGCTGCCTATAGCAATACCCACATCTGCCTGAGCAAGGGCTGGTGCATCATTAATTCCATCACCTACAAAGGCAACTACCTCCCCTTTCTCTTGAAGTTTTTGTACTTCCTTTGCTTTATCATGAGGTAAGACTTCTGCTAACACATTTACAATTCCAGCTTGTTTGGCGATTGCGTTTGCAGTTCTAATATTATCACCGGTAATCATAAAAATATTAAATCTCATATCTTTAAATTCCTTAATTGCACTTTTGGTTGTTCCTTTTAACGTATCAGTAATAGCTATCATACCAGCCATCTTGTTATTAAAAGCAATCAGCATTACTGTCTTTCCTTCGTTTTCAAATTGAAAAATATTGTTCTCAATCCCTTCAGGTAGTAAAATATTTTTCTCTTTTAAAAGAATTCTGTTGCCTATTAGTATTTCTTTTTCTTCTACTTTTGCTATTACACCTTTCCCCCTAAAAGTGTTAAAATATTCGCTACTAAGAAGTTCAATCCCACTATCTATTGATTTTTTTACAATTGCTTCAGCAAGAGGATGTTTAGAATTCTTTTCCACACTTGCCGTAAATTTTAGTAGTGTTCTATTTTCAACTTCAATACCGATTATATCTGTAACCTCCGGTTTCCCTTTAGTAAGAGTTCCGGTTTTATCAAATATTATAGTGGTCAATTTCTCAGATCTTTCCAGAGCTTCTCCATTTTTAATAAGAACACCAAGCTCAGCTCCCCGGCCTACTCCTACCGTCACAGCAGTAGGAGTAGCCAGACCAAGTGCACACGGGCAAGCAATAACTAAAACTGAAATTAAATTAGTTAACGCGAAAAGAAAACTATTATCAAGAATTAAATACCAGACCACAAAAGAAAGAAGAGCAATTATTAATACTGTGGGAATAAAATAATTTACCGCTTTATCTGCAATTCTTTGAATGGGTGGCTTTGAGCTCTGAGCTTCTTCTACAAGTTTTATGATTTGAGATAGCATGGTATCTCTTCCTACTTTGGTTGCTACAAATCTTATTACACCATTTTTATTAATGGTTCCTCCAACAATCTTGTCACCTTTTTCTTTTAATGGTGAAATGGACTCTCCAGTAATCATTGATTCATCCACAAAACTCTCACCATCAATAACTTCACCATCCACAGGGATTTTTTCTCCTGGTTTGACTATTAATATATCATTTAATGCCACCTTTTCTATGGATATTTCCTGCTCTTCAAAAATTGAGAGCAGTTTACTAATCAACATATCTTTAGGTGGATATACAAAGATTCTATTATTATAATTGTAAACTCTGCAGATAAATAATTTATTAACCTTTCCTTCTATATCTCTTTTATTCAATAAAATAGTTGGTGATCCGTAAAAGGAATAATCTTTAAAATTCTCTTTAGTTACTTCTATTAACTTGATAGGGGCAGAAATATTCAACTTCTTTAGAGCATCTTTTACTTGTTCTGCTGACTTGTTATAGTTCGGGCAATCTCTAAAATATAAGATTTCTATATCTATATTTTTGGGCCTTAAAATGTCAGCGGTCTTTGGTTGTAAACCCATTAATTTTTTAATCGCTTCTGATGTCTTCCCTTTTGCCCTTGATTCCAAATACCGTCCCATGGTAAGAAAGGTAGCTAAAAAAATTGCTGTCTCATAAAATAAAAATCTACTGGAAAGTATAAAATTAAAAGTAGCCAAAAGACTTGCTCCAAAAGCAACCCCTATCCCCATAGAATACATTACATCCATATTTAAACTCTTATTTTTTAAAGAACGATAAGCAGCAGTAAAAATAGGATGGCTTATATAAATAAAAGCAGGAGTTGAAATAAGCAACATTAAATAAGCCGTTGAAATAGGTAAATTAATAGGAATATACATAAGAATCATCAAAAGAGTACCGGTAGTAAACCCCACAATAATTCGGTTGCGTTTTTCTTTTAAATCCTTTTCTCTTGTAACTTTTTCAAAATCTTCTGTTTTTTCTCCTTCTATACCTAAGAATTGATATCCGGCTTCTTCAATATTTCTTCTCATGTCGGCTTGGGTTACAATATTTGGATTATAAATAACAATTGCTTTTTCACCAGCAAGATTAATATTAACCTCTATGATTCCATCCAATCTCAGGAGAGAATTTTCTATTGTTTTTACGCAAGTAGCACAAGTCATCCCTCCAATTTTTAGAACGACTTTATCGTTTATTATTTGGTAACCTGCGTTCTTTATGGCTTTGTCTAAATCAGTAAACCTTAGCTTTAAAAAATCATATTCTACTGCAACGCTCTCGTTCCCAAGATTCACTTGCGCATTGATGACACCATTCAGATTTATTAATGACTTCTCAATTGTTGTGGCACACATTGCGCAAGTCATTCCAGAAATCTTAAGTTCAATTTTTTTAGTCTTTTCCAAAAACATGTTCTTGCCTCATAGACAATTAAATTTTTACTTTTTATTCTTATGCACAACTCTTTAAGGCGGACATTTTCCACATATTGACCTGAATAAGTTAGTACTTAAGTAACGGTCTCCCCGATCAGGTAAAATTACTACGATTATTCCAGAATCCATTTTTTTGGCCATGCGCAAGGCTCCTACAATTGCAGCACCACTGGACATGCCTACAAAAATACCTTCTTTAGTGGCAAGTAATCTGGTTACCTCGTAAGCTGGGTCATCCTCAACGGTAATTTTCTCATCTAATTTTTCTGAATGATATATCTTGGGGACAATTGATTCTTGCATATTTTTAAGCCCCTGTATTTTATGCGCCATTGTTGGTTCAACTCCTACAACTTTAATTTGCGGCTTCTTTTCCTTGAGATATTTACCCGTCCCCATTAGAGTTCCTCCGGTCCCCATACCTGCTACAAATACATCAATTTCTCCCTTGGTTTGCGAAAATATTTCTGGCCCGGTGGTCTCATAGTGAGCAAGAACATTATTCTCGTTTTCAAATTGATTGGGCATATAATATTTATCAGGCTCTTCGGTAATGAGCTGATGAGCTTTTCTAATAGCACCATCTGTAGTTTCCTTGGCAGGAGTGAGTACAACTTCAGCATCAAATGCCTCGATAATACTACGCCTTTCTAAACTCACACATTCAGGCATACAAAGTTTTACTTTATATCCCCTGGCTGCTCCTATCATTGCCAGGGCAATTCCAGTATTTCCTGAAGTAGGTTCAAGTATTGTTTTTCCTTTGATAAGTTCACCTGACTCTTCTGCTTTTTTGAGCATATAATAGGCAGGACGATCTTTTACTGAACCACCAGGATTACTTCCTTCAAGCTTGCCAAAAATTCTTACCTTTGAAATTCCATTTAGATTATTTAACTCAACAAGCGGCGTACTGCCGATAGCGGACAACAGGTTCATAATTTTCTCCTAAACGTCTTTTTATTTCCTAATTTTTTATAACTATTTTATATCCCGTATAAGGAATTAATTAACTTTTCAAAACTTTTTTCATTTTTTCAAATTCTTTTTCGGTAATTTCTCCCTTTGCAAATCGTTCTTTGATAATATCTAAGGAAGTTTCGCTAAATCCCCCAGTATATCTATTTGATTTTGTATTGGTAATGATAAAATAAATTATCAATCCAATAACAATTGCAAATATGAACATCATAAACATTCCCCCTCCATAGCCAAAATTCATCATTTGATTCCACCCCCATGTAAATCCACAGCCCTCTACATCAGCAAATGCAAGAACTGGAAAAATAAATAATATTACAAAAACCATAATCAATACCCTCATAAATTTCACCTCTTTTTTATTTAAAATATGCGAAATAGGATAGTAATAATTAGTCTATTTCTTTTTGCGAGTTCATTAAATCCTCCAAAGTAATAGAGCTAAGTTCATCGGAAATTTTTTCATCCAATTTTTCCCAGACACCTCGAGTTGCACATTTGGAAACCCTGGAACAAATAGAGGGATTTTTTACACATTCCACACAACTTATGCCCCCTTCAAGGGTTTGCACAATCTCTTTGAGAGTTATTTGGGAAGGAGATTTAGCTAACTTATACCCTCCGTGGGCTCCTCGAGAAGAGCTTATCAACCCGCTTGCCCTAAGGGGGATAACCAGGTGACTTAAATATTTTTCGGAAATCTCTTCCTTTTCGGCAATATCCTTCAAAAAGATAGTTCCCTTATCAAAATTTAAGGCTAATTCTAACATTAACCTTGTACCATATCTTGCTCTGGTAGAGAGCCTCATAAAATTCACCTCGCTTAATTACTACTATTACTATTACTTTAGTAGTGATTATAATATAAAAAAATATTTTTGTCAACTATTAATATTTTCGTACCTAGTATCTCGTGGATCGTATCTCGTATAAAATACAGTAACAAGTAATATGTAATGAGTAATAAGATTACAGTTATGATTTTACAAAAACAATTTATTTAATACATTTCACACATTACACAATTTAACTGGTAAACAGGAAAACTGGTTAATTGGGTAAATAAAAACTGTGAACCGGAAACATTTTTTAAATATTAAATCGAAAATTGATAATATCTCCGTCTTCGATTATAGCATCTTTCCCTTCAATCTTTAGTAACCCTTTTTCTTTTACTGTATGCATAGAACCAAGAGTAACCAAATCCTGATACCTGGCTATCTCTGCCCGGATAAAACCTCTTTCTATGTCTGAATGTACTTTTCCGGCGGCTTTCACTGCATGGGTATCTTTTTTAATAGCCCATGCTCGAACTTCATCCTTGACTACTGTAAAAAAGGTGATTAGCCCTAAATGTTCATAACTTACCCGGCACAATCTTTCAATTCCTGATTTTTTTAGCCCCAGGTCCTCTAAAAATACCTGTCTCTCTTCTGGTTCCAGTTGACTTATTTCCATCTCCATTTTTCCACAAATGTTTATGCTCACTATATTATTATCTTTTATAAGTTGGTTTAATTCCTCTTTCCGGGGAAATACATTAGATCTAAATTGTTCCTCACTAAGATTTAGAGCAATAATTATTGGCTTTAGAGTATAAAAACTAAAACCGCTTATTCTCTTTATTTCATCTTCCGTAAATTCAAAGCTGGAGAGAAATTTATCATCGTTAAGATATTGACCACATTTTTCTAAAACCTCTTCTTCTATTAATTCATCATGAGTTAATTCTTTCTTAGATTTCTTTAAATTACCTAAGCGATTCTCTACTACCTCTAAATCTCTAAGTAAGAGTTCACATATTAAATTTTCAACTTGAACAACAGGATCTTTTTCTCCCGCAACCGTTGGGTCTTCAAATAATCTGATGGCAAATAATAGGACATCAACATCCTGGATTAAATTAAATATCTCTGCTTTATCCTTTTGGAGTAATTCAGGTGAAATTCCACCGATGTCCACAAATTCAATAGTGGCATAAGTGGTCTTTTTTGGTGTGAAAAGGGAACTCAAAAAATCGACTCTCTGATCGTAAACAATAGCAATTCCAATATTCTTTGTGCCTTTTGAGGAAAATGTAGAAACTTCTTTATTCTGGCCGGTTAAAAGATTAAACAGAGTGGTCTTCCCCGTTAAAGGCATCCCCACAATTCCAATTTTCATTTCTTCTTCCCTCCCACTTTATATCTTGTATCTCGCGAATCGTATCTCGTAAAGAAACAGTTTTATTTCATTATAGCAAATGCATTTCAAAAATAAAAATAATGTAAATTTGAAAAAATAAGAGAAGATAAAAATATTAGAAAACCGAAGGAAGAAATTTATAAAAATTACGTCTTATTTATCTTTCCGTTATCCATCAGGTAAATACAATTAGTAGTCTCTTTTAAAAATTTTTTATCATGAGAAATAATTATGTAGGATAAATAGGGATGACTATTTAATATTTGAACTATCTTTTCAATAGTTCCCTCATCAAGCCAGATTGTAGGTTCATCAAGTAATAAAATCTCCGGCTGCATTGCCCATACCGTAGCTAGAGAAACTAATCTTTTTTCTCCATAAGAAAGATTATAGGTAATTCTATCTTCAAAGCCAGCTAATCCGAGAGTCTCCAAAGTTTCTTTTAAGATTTTTTTAGTTTCCTGATGATTTTTTCTTAAGTTTAGAGGACCAAAGGCAATATCTTCAGCCACAGTAGGGCTGAATAATTGATCATCCGGATCCTGAAAAAGAAGGCCAATTCTTTCTCTGACTTCCACAAAATTATTCTCTACTTTTCGTTCTTTTCCAAAAATTTCTATTTTCCCTCCCGAAGGATTTAAAAGACCCATAATAAGATGGAATAGAGTAGTCTTCCCACTTCCATTGAGCCCAACTAGGCCAATCCTCTCTCCTTTGAAAAAATTAAAACTAAACTTTTTAAATATATAATCCCGGGAGGGGTAGGCAAAGGAAAGGTCAACAAATTTGATTACGGATTCCTTTTCTTTTTCTTTCATGACAGTAACACCAATCCCATAACACAACTTATCATCACAATTCCCGCTGCAAAATCAGCTTTTTTGGAAACAAAATGATTTAAAGTCCAAAATTTGCCCTTAAACCCTCGGCACAGCATAGCATTATAAACTCTCTTGGAGCGGTCATAACTTCTAACTAACATCATCCCCACTAAATAGGCATAAGTCTTGTAAGTGTGGAGATTGGTCTGCGGTTTAAATCCCCTTATTTTCAAAGCATTATTTAATCTGATATATTCAGAATGAATGGTATGGATATAACGATAAGTAAAGAAAAATAACTGAACCAATTTATCAGGAAGATGCAAATGCCGCAGGGCATGGACCAGATTAAATATTGAAGAAGTAGAAAGGAGTGCAATCCCAACTAAAATAATAGAGTTAGATTTTATAGTAATTAAAAGGGCATATTTGATGCCTTCTTGAGAAATACCTAACGATCCTAAAGTATAAACTTTTTCACCCTGAAAGGTAAATGGGAGCATCAACCATAATAAAAAGATAAAACTATTCACCACTAAAAGACGGGAAATCACTTCTTTGGTCCTTAAACGGGCAACAATCACTGCTGCTACAGCAAGGAATAAAGCACCCCATAATGAGGTATATTTATCGCTGACAGCAACAATTACTGAAAACAATAAAGTCACAACAATCTTTACCCGCGGATCGAGCTTATGAAAAAAAGAATCCCCTTTCGAAAATTTTTCTTTAATCAAATTAATCACCTAAAAATAAAATTTTAAATTACCTTTTACGGCTTAAAAAATAAGCAATAATTCCAAAAATGCCAATTATATAACCTATGCCCCCAATTATCTCGGCGGGAGAAATCTTATCCTCCCGAGATTTCTTAATCTCTCTCATAATCGGCTTTAACTTTTCATCCAGAGTATCTTCAATTATTGATTGAATTTCTTTCAAGTCAACCAAAGAAGTTTCGGAAGAAACAATAGATACGGGTTCTTCAGGTTCTTCTTTAATCAACCCGACAGCACCCCTTAATTCATCTGCCGAAATACTATATTCTGCCCGATGCCCCATGCTGGCAGTAAGAACTATTTTTAAATCTCCATCTTCCGAAGGAACTTCTAAAGAAAATTTTCCTTCCTTATCAGTTAAACCTTCCAATAATTTATTCCCCTGGTTATCGAATACTTCAATCTTAGAATCTATACATTTCTTACCATCGTTAAAATAACTTTCAGTATATATTTTTTCCCCTTCTACATAAGCAAAGACATTTACTTTGTGGGCAAAGACCGAGACATCCATCATTATAATGGTTAGAAAAGTAAATATCAAAATTAAATACAGTTTATTTTTCATCTTATCTTCCCAATATGATTCTATTTTATTTGATCAATCTGTGTAATCTATATTAAATCCGTGTAATCATATTTCTAATATTTCCGGTCTAACTTTCCTCAAGAATCCTATACAAAACACAGTTAATGCTCCTTCTAAAATCATCACCGGCAGATGGGCAATTAGCGCCAATTTAGCTACCTGTATAAAAGGTTCTCCGGTAAAGACCAGAGCAACTGCCACCATTGTTCCGCTTAATAATACCGCCAAAAATCCACAAACAAAGGCCAGGGTTAGGGCAATAAAATTATTCTCACTTCTAACTCCCCGATTAAATAGATAGAAACAGATAATTGCCGGAAAAGCCATATTTAAAGTATTTACTCCCAAGGTGGTGATGCCTCCAATTTGAAATAGTACTCCTTGGAAGGCAAGGGCAACTAATATCGCCGGAAAGGCGGACCAACCTAATAATAGCCCTATAATCCCATTTAGAATTAAGTGTACACTTGATGGACCTAAAGGAACATGAATTAAAGAAGCCACGAAAAAAACAGAAGATAAAATGGCTACTTTAGGCACTTCTTTATGTTCCATCTTTTTTAAGCTATATCCTACTGCTGTAGCAGTTAATCCTGCACCCGTAACTAATACAGGCGCAGATAGTATCCCTTCTGAAATATGCATAAAGTATTTCCCTTCTACTATTTATTCCATATTATGAGTTTTGACCCAGAGCACTGCCCCTATTTCTATCGATTTCTCTTCTCCATCATGCTTTATTTTTTCTTCATCTTCATTAAGAGCAGCAAATCCCCACCAACCTGCTTTGGGCATGGCATAGGTAAATACACCATTCTGGTCAGCTTTGATCACCTGGGTAATCATAGGGTCAGCAGGCCATTTAACCTTACCATCTTGATTGTAATACTCTACTTCTACTTCTGCATAGGGCACTGCTTCCCCCTTAACTTTTACAATCCCTTGAAAAACATTTCCTGTCCAGATACCATACGGCCGAGTCAAGGGAATAATCTCAGTCTTCAGTCCTACCTCTTCATCCCAGCCCACTTCCAACCCGAGGGTATTTACAACCACCTTAGTATAGTGAATGATAAAACAATCCTCTGCAGGTTCCCAATAGGGTTGAGGTTCGACATAAAAGATTTGGTCACCCGGACGTTTTATCTGATAATTAGCCTCCCAGGTAGTGCAATTGTTAATCTTTTTCACTTGAAGTATGTTCAGTAAATCAATTTTCTTACCCTGAATCAATACTCCAAATTGCACTGGTTTATCCATATCCATATAATCCCCTTCCATGGGATGAATAAATTGTACTTTTAAAGTAATGCTTTTATTATCATCCTGGGTGATCATATCATCAGAGGGGATTATCATCCCGAAATGAGCATTGGCTACAATCATGCTCCCAAATAAAAATACTGCCACTAAACTAAAAATTAAAAACGCTTTTAATTTTAAATCCTTCACGCCTTTCCTCCTGGATAATTTAATTCGCCAATTAATTTTAGTTAACTAGTTAGTTGGTTACATGGTTAATTAGTTAATTAGTAAGTTTTGCAATGGGTAATATGTTATAAGTAACCAGTTTTAAACTCAAAACATAAACTTGTACTAATATTTCTATTCATTAAATTTAATACTATCCGCTTTTAAAATGTTTTTAGGTAAATCCCATTAATATGGTAAAAACAGGTTTTGCCCAAAGGTTTCAATTTTTAACCAGATAACCAAGTAACTAACTAACCGATTAACTATTCACTATATACTATTTTCATTTTCGTGCTACGCATAAGGTAAAAAAAATTGAGGCTTTCAACCTCTCTATTGTAATTTAGATCTGAAAACTGTTAACCGAAAACTGAAAACTATTCTCTTTTTATACTAACTCTTTCCCGGTAGTAGCTATAGATAAAGATCCGTATTTTACCCCTTTAGTCGCTCTTAATTTATCAGCCAGTTCTCTCACCTCTGTCGGCTTCCCTCTTACCACTATTATCTCCAAACAATTATCGTGGTCTAAGTGAATGTGCTGACTGGAGATAATTAATGTGTGAAAATCATGCTGGATATCGGTTAAGATATTTACTAATTCCCTTTTATGGTGGTCAAAGACCAAGGTAATTGCTCCCGCAACTTCCTTTCCTTCTATCCATTCTCTCTTAACTAAATTCTCCCTAATTAAATCTCTAATTGCCTCCGAGCGGTTAGGATATTTTTTCTCTTTGATGAGTATATCAAATTTTTCTAAAAGCTCTTTTTCTAATGATACTCCAAAACGGACTATTTCAGACATTAATCCTTACCTTTGTAAGTATATTGTTACTATTTTAAAAATAATAACACGATAACTCTGCCCTGTCAAAAATTTTATTTATAATTTTTTTCCAATCTTTCCTTTTATTTTTATCTCTTAAAAACCTAAAATCTTCCTATGGCTTAATCGAGAATAATCTCCTCAAGAGTTCTTTTAGGTACATGGTGGACTCCCTGACTATCCCGCCAGTACTTGATATCTCCCTCAGGCCCAACAGTTTCAAGCACCACCTTCTCCCTGGGTTTACCAACAGCCAATACATATAGAATCTCATATCTTTCCCCAATTTTTAAGGCAGCCCCCAGCTCTTCTTTTTTCACCGATCCAAATATACACCCACCCAATCCTATTTCGGTTGCTCCTAAAAGAATACTTTGGGCGGCAATACCCGGGTCACACCAATAGTTTTTACTGATTTCTGTATCAAATAGCATAATGATATAGGCAGAAGGTCTTTCTCCTTCACCAGGACCAGGCCAATCCTTTAAATAACCTGCCCAGGTTAAAACAGGAAAGATTAATTCATTTTTATCCTTCTCACAAGATAAGATATATTTTAAAGGTTGTTTGTTAGAAGTTGAAGCTGAAAGTCTGGCTAAATCTACTAACTCTTCTAAGGTCTTCCGCTCAATTATAAAATCTTCGTAAAACCTCCGGTAACTTCTGTTCTTTTTAATTAAGCCCTTAATCATAAATATTCTCCCTTCTTTATAAATACAATCATTATCCTGGTGTAAAATTTACACTTCCCTGGTGGAAAAATTCCACACTGACAATAACAATATTTGAGTGTAATTTTTATCAAGCTTGGGTTCAATTTGCAAATGCAACACTTTACTTTGGTATAATATACCAAAAGAAAGGAGTTGCATATGGCTCATTGTTCTCAGTTAAGTATTAATGAACGTAAAGAGATCAGACTTGGATTAGCCAAAGGGTTCAGTAAAAACTGTATTGCGCTATCTCTTGGCCGATCATCTCTAGTACAATCTGTCGCATGTGGGTATCTGCTTAAGCAGATACCCACATTAATTAATTAGTATTTCTTTGATGGAGCCGGGAATAATGTTTCTGGTTTTTGTAAGAATTCAAGCACATTCGACTTATCGGTTACGACACTTGGAGTCTCAACAAATCCGCCCTTGAATTTGCCTGTTAAACCATCATATGCTACCTGCATTGCAATTAGACCCATTACATATGGGGTGGTGTTGGCTGTAGCAGTAATGTTGCCATTGTAAATTTCTTCGAGGCATGCGGTATCACCGTCATTGCCGAGGAATATAATGTCAGTACGACCGAGTGATTCAGCTGCCTTTTGAGCTCCCATTATTTCATAGTCATTACCGGCAGCCATAAGGTTTATCTCAGGATGAGCCTGAAGCATATCCATGGCAGCTGTATTGCCGCCCTCTACATTCCATTTACCGTCCAATCTGGATACGACTTCAAAGTTGGCAGCGCCTTTGATTCCCTCAAGAAAGCCTTCTGACCTCTCAGTAGCATGCCAGCCCGGTTGGCCTAAAATCAATCCGACTTTTGTCTCAGCGCCATTCATCAACTTAACTGCATATTCACCAATTGGTTTTTGAGCCTTTCTCTGTACGTAACCAACAACACCGTGTATATTAGTTGGGAATAGCAGTATATCCGAATTAACAATTATTACTTCGATACCCTTTTCTACAGCCTGTTTTACCAATGGTGCCGCCGCATGTTCATCGTGTGTAGAAAAGATAATGGCGTTTACGTCCTGAGTAATAACGTCCTGGAGCATATTCATTTGACCGTTGATGTCCGCGCCGCTTTGCGGTGCGAGCATAGAGAATTCAACATTGAGTTCCTTTGCGAGCGATTTAATACCTGCGCCGATAGCCATGTAGTAGTTAAACTCAGTTGCGGGTGGCATATAGATTAACTTCATTGTGCCGCCGGTTTTGATATTATCAAAAGTTGCCTGTGCTTCAATCGGAACAGGCGCAACATATTCAACAGCTCCGGCTACAAGAAAAAATACTCCTATCATTGATATACTCATAATCAATACAAATGTCCATAACAATATTTTTTTCATTTCAAATTTCCTCCTTTTAAAATTCTTAATTACAAAAAATACATATGATTGTTTCTGCAAATCACCTCCTACTGTAATAATGTTGTTAATGCTTCACTTTTTCTTTTTATCTTCCCTCCTTCTTTTATTGTGAATGATTACTCGCAAATACGAATCGTTATCATATGGATGTCTGTTTTATATCTTAATATACGACCAATTGATTTAGGCCTAATGTCAAGCTTCTTTTCCAAAATATTTTTTGAATAGTTCTGCTACCTCAGTTTTCCACATGTCTATTAGCACTGCAATCAGTATTATAATTCCAATTGTAATGCTTTGCATTGATGTCGGTACCGCGTTTAAGTTCAGTCCATTTTGTACTATTATTATTATCAGTGCTCCAAGTAGAGTATTAATTATATTTCCGCGACCGCCCAATAGGCTTGCTCCACCAATAACTGCTGCCGCAATTGCAGATAATTCCATTCCTGAGCCATAGTTTGGAGAACCGGAGTTCAGGCGTGATGCCATTAGAATAGAGGCAACGCCCGCCATTGCACCTGCTATTACAAAAGTTGTGAATTTTACTTTCTTTACATTGATACCCGAAAGTTTTGCGGCGATTTCATTTCCGCCTACAGCATATATCTCCCTGCCTAACTTTGAGTAATTCATATACAGAGCAAAAAAGATATAAAATATAGCTATATAGATTAAGGGTAGCGGAATTATACCGAACAGTTTGCCGTAGAAAAACACCTCAAAATTTCCAGCGATCGAGAATATTGGAGATCCATTGTTAAACAGGAAGGCTACGCCTTTGAATATGCTTAAGCCTGCCAGAGTTGCTACAAAGGGGGGTACTTTCAAATACGCGCTAAATAGACCGTTAAAAGCGCCAAGTATTGCGCCCAGTATCACGGCAAATAACAGACCGGCTATCACCGGCCACCCTTCAAATTTTATAAGAGTAGCCATTGCCATTGTGATAAGCGCAATCATAGAACCTATGGAAAGATCTATGCCACCTGTGAAAATAACAAGTGTTGAGCCGATTGCCATAAGAGCTGTTATGGAGACAGCGAGGCTCAGATTGTTGAGATTGCCTAAATTCCAGAACCTATCAGTAGTAAATCCAACTATTACCGCTACTAAAATTGCCGCAATAAGCGGGCCGGCAAAACCTGAGACTCTAATACCTTTCTTTTTTAATTTTGTACCCATAAGTATTACCTTACTGTGTGTTTTATGATTCTAAATAAAACTAATTAGTATTATTTTTTTCGCCTGCATCCCTTGCATCTACAATACTCGTGATTTTACCGAATTTAAGGTTGCCAATAGTATCGCTCATTGACAACAGTTCAAGATGGTCAGAACTTATAAGCAATACGCCTTTTCCTGCAGCCGTAAATTTGTTGATAAGATTATAAATCTCTATTCGTGAGCCTACGTCAATACCCTGAGTAGGTTCATCCATAATAAAGAAATCCGCTTCTGCAAACAGCCAACGCGATATTACAACTTTCTGCTGGTTGCCACCTGAAAGGAAGCTTACAAATTTGTATTCTAACGGAGGTTCGATTACAAGCTGCTTATTGCTTTCGTCGTATGTCTTTAATTCTTTTTTTAAATCTAAAATGTGCAGTTTCTTGGATTTGAACAATTTTTTGATTCTGGCAGTGGTTGAGTTTTTGGGTCCATTAAAATTTAAGAACAATCCATCTGTTTTACGATTTTCGGTGATGTATGCTATCCTGGCCTCGATCGCCTGCTGCGGATTATTAAATTTTACTTCCTTCCCCTTGAAATAAATCTTGCCACCGGTTACTTTGTCAACACCAAACAATGCGCGCGCAATTTCTGTACGGCCAGAACCAAGCAAACCCATAAGGCCGAACACTTCACCTTTCCTGACTTCAAAACTGACGCCGTTAACACCGATTTCGGTTGTAAGGTTTTCAACTTTTAAAATAACCTCGTCTTGAACGTTGCGTTGCTTTGGATAATGCTCAGTGATCTGCCGCCCAGACATCATCTTAACTATTTTGTCCATAGTAATTTCAGAAATATCTACAATCCCGACGAGCATACCGTTTTTTAGCACAGCAATGCGGTCAACAAACTTCATAATTGTATCAATCCGGTGTGAAATATAAATTATTGTATGCCCAGTGGAAGCTAACTTTCGTAATAGTTTATGAAGTCGCTTGATCTCTGGCGTTGTTAGAGCAGTAGTAGGCTCGTCAAGTATCATTAGACTGCCATTTGCTGTATAACCCTTGGTAATTTCAACAAGTTGCTGCTCCGCAACCGAAAGATTGCATATTATCGCGTTCTCGTCTATGTCGATTTGCATGGTATCGAGTATCGACCTTGTCTTTTCATGCATTGTACGCCAGTCCACGAATCCCTTTTTATCCTTTAAAAGTCTGCCAAGAAATATGTTCTCGGTAACAGTTAGTGTCGGAACAAGTGAAAACTCCTGATAGACGGTAGACACTCCAAGCTTTTGGGACACCGCCGAATTTATTATTTTAACAGATTTGCCCTGACAGTAAAATTCACCCTTTTGAGGTTGGTTGATTCCGGACAAACATTTGATAAGCGTGGATTTCCCGCTGCCATTTTCGCCAATCAGGCCAATAATTTCACCCTTATATATGTCAAGAGAAACATCGTTCAATGCAATAACCCCGGGGAAACGCATCGTAATATTTTTGAGTTGCCAGAATACTTCAACTTCCATAGGAATGAACTCCTTCTTTAAATGCCTGTACATATATAAAATAGATATTTCTATATGCGATAAAAACACTTATTATATAGGAAATAATAAAATCAATATAATTTTTTTTAAAAAATTATTCTGTATATGCACCGGAAGAATATGTAAGTTCATAACTATGGCTGTATACTTCGAAAATTATACCAAACGGGTCTTCCACGTAACACATTCTATAAGGTTTTTCCCCTTTGTAATAGTATCTGATAGGCATTCTTTGTTTGCCTCCGAGGTCTACGATTTTCTTTACAAGACCTTCAACATCGGGATCTTTTACACAAAAGTGAAATATCCCGGTTTTCCAATATTTGAATTCGCTTTCTACTGGTTCGTTATTCGGAAATTCAAAAATCTCAACACCAATAGCATCGCCAGTTGACATGTGGGCAATCCTGAATTTTGACCAGTTTTCGCCGAATACGTCGTTGCACATTATACCGATGTCTGAGTCGTCTTTTTCAATCTTGGTGGGTGGCATGATAATATACCAACCCATTACTTCGCTATAAAACTTTACAGCCTTGTCTAAGTCAGGGACTGATATTCCTAAATGTGAAAATACTCTTGGATATGTCATAGTGTTTTACCTCCACTTTATAACTCTTAATTTGTTAAATTAGAAAGATGAAAATCTTCTGTTTTTATATGATACTTATGAAGATACCTCAACTTTTTGAAGATCTTTAATTTGAACATTTTCCAAAGTTTCATTATACTTTGGGTTATCTGGCAACAGGTGCTGTGCCTGAGTCTTTAATCTCGCAAACTCTTCTGCTAAATCTTTACCAAGCCATACAGTTGTGTATACAATACCCCGTCTTTCTTCCTGAACTGAAAGGTGAGATTTCTCATCGCCCTTTAAGAAGCCAGAGATTGGCTTTGTCTTCTTTCCATAACTTCAGCAGTCTGACTATTAATAATATCAAAATTAACTCGTTTTTTTATATCATTTTTAACCAACTTTGTAAAGTCAAATTTGAGTCTAATACATTTACAACATTGAAAAACCTTTGTTATTTAATAACTTACTACAATATTCAATCGGAGTCAAAAAGATTCGCTTGAACAAGTTGTTTGATATCAAATAAAGAACTTTCAAATCCCAAAAATGTCAATACAAAGTTCCCCGATACCAGTGTTATCAGCTTTAATTTCCTCTGGACCCATTATCAGTCTTAGCCCAAAGACTTTTCTGTAAAAATCAATTGCTTTTTCCAAGTTAGTCACCAAGATTCCCGCGTGATTACGTGATTAAAAGGATACCTGTAATTTATCATTTGAATAACCTCCTTTGAATTTTTTACTTCTATTTTTTTTATTTCTCTTGCCGACGCTGGACTTTAACTTCAGAGAGCATATCGTGGCTTTTTACCGAGCAATACTGCTTTTACCTCTTCCGCTGCTGTTCTCCTGGCTTCCGTAATTGATTCCTCAGAATAGTACGCGGAGTGTGGCGTGATAAGACAGTTTTTAAGTTTTAATAGCGGATTAGCTCGGTAATTCCAGTGTTTTTGTTTAGCTGGTTCATCTTCAATATCGTCGAGACCAGCTGCAGTAATCTTACCTTCCGAAAGAGCCTTATAAAGAGCTTTGTTATCAACTATTGGTCCTCGAGCTGTATTAATTAAAATCGCATTCTTCTTCATTTTTTTGAGTTCTAACTCGCCTATTAGGTGACGTGTGTCAGATGAAAGTGGCACTTGTACGCAGAGAATATCAGAATTGTCTAAAATTGCACCAAAGTCTACTTTCTTTACACCTTCTTCCTTCATAAAGAAGTTGTCTACATTAGGATCGTATGCCATCACTGTAAATTTTAACGCCCTTGCCTTTCTTGCTATGTTCCGACCGATTTTTCCAAAACCTATGATGCCGAAGATCTGCATTTCAAATCTATGAATTGGTGCACCTGAATTTAACCAATGCCATTTCCCGCATCTTGTAGAATCAACATACATAGGAATCCTTCTGGCCAATGTAAGAGCAAGCGCTATCGCATGATCAGCGACTTCATCGATACAATAATATGGGACATTCGTAACAATTATCCCTCTTTTGCGGCACGTTTCAACGTCAAGAATATCCACACCTGTCCCATATCTCGCGATGATCTTGCACCTGCAAAGCTTTTTAATAACATCCTGCCTGATCTCTGCGTATTGCTGAAGAATAGCGTCAGCGTCTGTAATGTACTTTAACAATGCTTTCCCCCCACTTTTACACTGTGCATCAACAACCTCTGCGCCAATGGACTCCAATATACTCTCCTCAATACTCAAATCCGGATAATCACGATCGCTGATGACGACCTTGAATCTTCTCATCATCTCTCACCTTCTTCATCTTATTCTCTAAATATTGAGCTTACACAATTTCTGCGAAGGCTCTTACTGGGAAACCATCAATGTCTTTTATTTTAAGAGGTATAGCATAGAACGTGAATGTTTCGGTGCTAATCTTATCAAGATAAGCAAGTCCCTCTACTAATAGAATCCCGGCACTAAGGAGTATTTTGTGCGCATTAGGGTTATCTTCCCAGTTCAACGTTGGTGACTCAACTGCAAGCATCTTGATTTTCTTTTGAACAAGGTACTTTACCGCTTCAGTCGAGACATTCGGATTGTCATAACCATACTCATGTGAAGGAAATTTTTTATACCAGTCTGTCCGCAAGATAATTATGTCATCACGAGATATTACGGAATCATAACTTTCTATTTCCTTACGTGTTATTAGTTCCTTTGCTTTTTTGTAAGAAAAGTCTAATAGTCGGGCATTACCGATTAGACGATCAAGAGGTACTCTGTCGAGAGTAACTCCTTCTTCGAGAAAATGATACGGAGCATCAATATGGGTGCCTACATGTGAACTGAGAATCACTTGAGACAGATTATATCCGTCCTGATAAATGCTTCTGTATTTATTAACAAAGGTGATTGGATCCAGGTCAAGTGCATGGGTACCGTCTTCAAGCATTAATGTCAAATCCAAAAACTTTCTCATTTTTATACCTCCTTTATTAATCTTATTTTTTCTTAAATTTATCAAGCGCAATTGCACTAAGGAGAATTGCACCTGTAAACACTTGTTGCCAGTAGATGCCTATCCCGGCAATGTTCAGCGCGTTTATCAAAAGCTCAAGCAAGAAAGCACCCAGAACTGCGCCAAGAACAGTACCTTCACCCCCTCTAAACGATGCCCCACCTATTACACAGGCTGCAAGAACTGGAAGGGGTGTGCTTTCACCAATTGTTACTGACGCCATCCCCATCCGAGCCGTCATACAAATCCCGGCTATTCCAGCAAATAATGCCACTATGACATAATTTAAAATTTTTATCCTTTCAACATTAATTCCACACATTGTAGCTGCTTCCTGATTGCTTCCCACATAATAACTTAATCTGAACAGATATGACTTCCTGAATAAAAAATCGCCCACTATTGCTATTATAAAAAAGTAATAAACGGGATACTGAAAGCCTTGGAATGTACCTTGGCCGATTTGGTTGAATGAATCTGGTAAGTTAATTATCGCGTGCCCATTGGAAATTACGAGAAGCAGACCTCTGACTATTATCATCGTAGCAAGAGTTGTTATAAATGGATCGAACTTCAACTTAGAAATAAATAGTCCATTTAGAAAACCCACTGCTCCAGCTGAAAGGAGAGCGAAAATCACAGAAAAAGTCACAGGAATTCCAGCTCTAAGGGAAATCCCGGCTATAATTCCAGCTAATGCAAGCGTGGAACCGACAGAGAGATCAAGCCCGCCGGTCACCAGAACCCCTGTCATCCCGACACTGATAATTCCAATCATTGTCGTACCAACAAGCAGCCCTCGTATATTAGTTAGTGTAAGAAAAAAGGGGGAAACGAACTTCATAACAATTATTATTATCAGAAGAGCTACAGCAAGAATAAATTCTCGGGACTGCAATAGACTCTTTAGAAGTTTAGCTTTTCCTTCCTTCTTTATTGATGGACCCACTAAAGGACGTTCTCTAACTTCAGATTCCATGCTTTTGTCCTTCTCCTTTCTTTATAGACACAAGACCAGTTGCATAAGCCATAATCTTTTCCTCAGTCGCTTCTTTCTTTAAAAATTCTCCCGTTATCTCACCTTCGTGCATGATTATTATCCTATCACACAGTTGAATTATTTCGGGAAGATCAGAGGAAATAACCACTATGCCAATTCCTCCCTCGTTCAGCTCTCTTAGTTTACGATATATCATTTGCTTGGTGCCTATATCTACACCTTTGGTAGGTTCGTCAACGATAAGGATATCTGGCTTTATGCCTACCCACATACTAAGAAGAACTTTCTGCTGATTTCCACCTGAAAGGTGTAGAAGGTTTTGTTTAAGTGTTGGAGTAATGATATTGAAAGATTTCTGCATTTGCTTGGCAAATCCACCGATTTTCGAGCTGGCCAAAAGACCTATTTTATTCGTAAAATTTTTAGCCTGAGGTGCAATTAAGTTTTCGTCAACACCCATTTTCAGAAATAGACCTTCCTTTTTTCTGTCTTCAGGAAGATAGCCGATGGAATTCATTATAGCATCCTTTGCTCCCTTTATTCTAAGCATTTTACCCTGATATAAAATCTTTCCACTATCCAAGGGATATAAGCCAAGAATTGCTTTGAACAATTCGGTTCTACCTGCCCCAATAAGACCAAAAAAACCAAGAATCTCACCGTGGCGTAGATAAAAACTCACATTTTTGAATAAGCCTTTTGAGGTTAGGTTCTTAACCTCAAAGTATTTTTCACCAATTTTAAAGGATAAATTCTTTGTTCCATAAAGATCCTTAATTCTCCGTCCAACCATCAATGTGGCAAGATTTTCTTCAGAAACATTCTCAATATTCCTGGTATCCACAATCATCCCATCCCTCAAAATGGTAACTTTATGAACAAATCCGAAAAGTTCAGATAGGCGATGAGTTATATATAATAATGAAACACCTTTTACGTTAAGGTTTTTTAAAAAATTAAAGAGAGAATCGGTTTCGTCAATATCCAATGAAGTAGTTGGTTCATCAAGAATCAAAATACTCGGGCCAAGTAAGATTACACGTACTATTTGAAGCATTTGTCTAAGGCCTATAGATAAATTTCTCACTTGCGTTGCGGGATTAATTTCAATCCCAAAAACTCGCAATCTAAGTGAGGCTTGTTTTAGCAATTCTTTTTTATTTAAAAATCCAATTTTTCTTTCATTTAGTTTATTAATAAAAATATTTTCCGCAATTGTAAGATGTGGAAAATCATTTATTTCTTGGGGGATAACGCCGATTCCACCTGCAATTGCTTCCGCAGAGTTATGAAAATTTACTTCTCTATCATTCAGAAGTATTTGGCCTGAATCGGCCCGAAAAACACCAGCAAGGATATTCACGAGAGTAGATTTACCCGCGCCATTCTCACCAATAATTGCATGTATTTCTCCTTCTCTTAGCTCCAACGAAACTTTATCAAGTGCTTTTACTCCTGGAAAGGATTTTGTAATATTACTAACCTTTAATAGAATTTTTCCGTTAGCCATCCAACATTCTCCTTATTATGTGCAGGGTGAAACATATCCTCACCCTGCACGATGGTGTGACTATAAATTACCACTGCCTAAGGAAATACTCCCAGTTGTCTTTCGTGACCATAGTAACGCCTGTATTAATCCATACAGGTGCTGCCATAATTCCCGCTGCTTCGTTGTCTGTCGTTACCGACATGGGATTGTGACGTAAATTGAAGAGGATCTGCATTCCGTAGAATGTACTCAGGTGACCCTTTTGTGCAACAGATGCATCTATTAAACCTTTCCCAATATATTGCACCGTGTCGCTGTTTCTGTCCATACCTAGGATCTTTACCTCGCCAGCCAGACCCGCCTCTTTGACTGCCGTAACAGCAGACATCGCACCAACTGAATCAACACAAACAAATGCATTGAGATCCGGATGCGCAGTCAGTATCGATTTTGCCACAGATATTCCCGTGGGAAGATCCGCTTTAGTATCACCTTCTGCAGCTATCTTCATCTCTGGATACTTCGCAAACGTATCTCTATAACCCTGCGCTCTCTCTTGAAACATTGGAGCTGTCATACTCAGTATCCCTATCTTACCTTTTTCATTTAAGATTTTTGCAAGATACTCTCCACCGACCACACCTACTTCATATTGATTGATCCCCACGAAAGCTATGCGCTTAGATCCGGGAACATCTCCACAAATAGTAACAACCGGTATACCGGCTTCTATGGCCTGATTTATTACTGGGCCAAGTTCTGGACCTGGTGGAAATATAAGTATCCCTGCCGGTTTCATAGCAATCGATGCATTCATTGATGAGATCTGAGCTGGTGTATCGTAGGCGGAAGGTCCCATCACCATAGTCTTAACTCCCAGCAGTTGTCCAGCAAGCTCAAAAGCCTCGATATGAACATCGAAAAACTCAATGTTTCGCATACAGAGATTGAATATATACAACTCACTCGCCGTATCTGGATTTTTGAGCACATACTGCTCTACTGGGTAGAATTCGGACGATTGTTCTTGTGCGGATGTTATGTTACCAAAAGCCAATACTAAAACCAATACGAGTAGCAAAAATACTTTTCCTGATTTACCAATACTCATAATAAAAGCTCCTTTCATTTAAAGATATTGTTCATTTTTTCTTTGAAAGCTCTAAAAGGGATTGCGTAAAGGAAATATTAACTGTTTACTTTCCCCTACTTGAAGAGCTTTCTTTTCCAAAATTAAACTATATTACCTATCTCCTCACCTCCTCTTGGCCTTTTATACTGAGTTTTTGCTTTTCCCAAAAAAGCCAATTTTAATCACTGAGTATTAATTTTTTTACAAAAATCACATTTTCTATTAATTAATGAAAAAACTTAAATTTTTTACCTTTGTTTTGTTCAAGGTATTTTTGTTTGTAATCCTCCCTTGGTGGAGAAAAGATATCAATGGCTTTGCAATCAATTTCGCGGATGAAGGCCCCGTGTTTTATGTTAGCCGGGAGATAGATAACATCTCCTTTTTGCACTCTATACATTTTATCTTCAATAATTTCATCACAATAACCTTCAATCACAATCATGATTTGCTCTTGGGGATGAGAATGAAGCTCAAAAACGTTACCTGCTTTCATAGTAAGAAAACTAATCGTTGCATTTTCACCCCCGATTAAATGACTCAAGGATCCTGGTACCAGTTCAGTAAGAGGTACCCCCTCATACGGACGGACAATATGTTTTTGTCGATCTTCCTGGGTTGCTTTATTAAAATCAGATTCTTCCATATACTATTTCTCCTTCCTTTGAATTTCTTTGCATCTTTCAAGAAATTCGAAAATTAACCCTATTATTAGATTTTTTAGTACTCTATTTTTCTGTATGTGCTCATATATCAAAATATTATCAAATAAGAGTTTCAAGAATCATTTTTTCAATTATACTTAGAAATTACTCTATTTTCTTTCTAAGGGCGGAAACAATAATTTAAGCTAAGCTCTATTAATGCTGTATCCCAATCGCATAGATATCTTTTTACTTGTCTCAATAAGAACTTCTTTTAGATTATTTTGTGCATTTTTATCTATCCTGAAAATGGGACTTGAAATACTAATGGCAGCTATTACTTCCCCTTGATAATTCCTAATGGGGGCAGCTACACAGCGAACATCCTTTTCGTTTTCTTCTCTATCTTAGGCAAAACCCTGTTCTCTTACTTTACCAAGTTCTTTTTCTAATTCCCTTTTACCGGTGATGGTATTCTCGGTAAGCTGAGTAAGTACTTTTTTACCTAATATTTTCTTTCTTTCTCCTTCTGAAAGATAGGCTAATAGCACCTTCCCTAAACCAGTACAGTGAA